>JBAVUF010000123.1:0-1632 GCA_049696635.1 Acidimicrobiales bacterium
CCGCGCGGGCCTCCGCCCCCGCGGCGGTGCTGTTAGCGGCGGATGCCGAGGCGCGCGATCAGCGAGCGGTAGCGCTCGACGTCGTTCTCCCTCACGTAGTCGAGAAGGCGACGGCGCCTTCCGATGAGCTTCATCAGCCCGCGGCGGGTGTGGTGGTCCCCACGGTGCACCTTCAGATGCTCGGTCAGGGCGTTGATGCGCTCGGAGAGTATGGCGACTTGGACCTCGGGTGACCCCGTATCAGTCTCGTGCAGCCGGTACTCGGCGATCGTCGCCTGGTGATCGGGCATGAATGTGCGAATCCTCGAAAGCTCTCGTCCTCGGCGCGTGCGACCTTGGGATACAACCGAATCGTGGCCGCGCGCCGTCGTCGGCGAATTCCGACATCCGCAGGCTATCAGGAGAAGCGGCGCTCTCGTCCCTGGACGGGCGGTGTATCCGAGCGAGCGTGACGTCCTACGCGTTCGCCCGCTGTTGGGAGACCGCGATCGGGGCCGGCGTTGCGCTCCTTTGTGAGTTCTTCGACGCCGCACAAGGGGCGCGTCCTTAGGCCCGCGACCGCTTGACCTGCCGAAGACTCCCCCCCGAAGGGCGCGTCGAAACCGGTCCCGGCCAAGACCTTGCTCAGGCGCTGAGGGAGAGCACCGGGCGGCAGCGCCCGCACGGTCGGAAACCCTGTTCGAGCGCGTCGTCGACCGAGCCGAATCCGACGCGGTTCTCTCTATTCAAGCGACGGATCCCTTCGCACGACGGGAAGCAGATGACCTTCGTCGAGGCGTTGCCGACGAAGTGGACGCCGTGGCGCGCGAGTTCGAGCACCTCGTCGAGGTTCACGTTCTCCAACCGCAGCAGCTCCTCTTTCATCTCCGGTCCACCGCCGTAGTTACCGACCGCCCCGTCCGAGCGGGTCACGCGATGGCACGGAATGAGGATCGGCACCGGATTGCGACCGAGTGCGGAGCCGACGGCACGCACCGCCTTCGGCTTGCCGATCTCGGCCGCCACCCACGCGTACGGCCGGATCTCGCCCGGGGGGATGCGCCGGGTCGCTTCCAAGACGTCGGTCTCAAACGGCGTGAGGCCGCGCAGATCGAAAAGGAGCTGGGTCGCCCGACCGCTTTGCATCGCGGCGGCAACTCCCTTGGGCGGCGCGTCTGCCGGCAGGAACGGCCGCCCGAGCCGTTCACGAACGGACTCGGCGAAGACCCCGGGATTCGCCCCGGCGCGCGTGGAATCGACGGCGCAGATTCCCTCTTGCGTCCAGGCGACGAACACGTCGCCGATCGGCGAAGGCACGCTCGCCCAGTGGCCGACGACGCGCTTGACAAAACCGCGCGATGGCGTGAGCTTCAGCACCCCAAGGCGCTCCTCGATCTCCTCAGATACGCGGTTACTCATCGTTCACCTCCTCGCCGTCCGCACGCGGCGGTCGTGCGACGCGTCGTGCTGATACGACGCGCGCAGGTGGGCGAGCCCGCGGGCGATGTGCGAGCGTGCCGTCACCTCCTTACAGCCAAGGACGCGGGCGATCTCCGCGACCGGCATCTCGACGACGTGGCGCAACACGACCGCCACCCGCTCGTTCATCGAGAGAGCGGCGAGCCTTTGCGCGAGATCGTCGCGCTCGGAAGC
>JBAVUF010000124.1:0-1909 GCA_049696635.1 Acidimicrobiales bacterium
GATCCACACCGCCCGCAGCATCTCGCGCAGCTCGGGCGGCGGTGGGAAGTACTCCTCCTCGTCGACGGCGCGCTCGACCTCGACGCCGTTTACTGGCGCGAGCCGCGCGAGCACCTCTTCGACGAGCCACTCGGGGGCCGACGCCCCGGCGGTGACCCCGACGATGCCGGTGAGGTCATCGGGTAGCTCGTCGGCCGAGTTCACCCGGAGCACACGTGGGGCGCCGGCGGCCTTCGCGACGTGGGTGAGCGAGACGGTGTTCGAAGAGTTCTCCGAGCCGATGACGACGACGGCATCGCAGCGGTGCGCGATCTGGTTCAACGCGGCCTGTCGGTTCGTCGTCGCGTAGCAAAGGTCCGATCGTCCCGGCATCCACACCTCGGGGTAGTGCGCCTTCGCCTGCTCGGCGATCCCGGACCACTCGTCGTGGGGGAGTGTCGTCTGGGCCAGCAAGGCGACCGGGGTGTCGATCGGGCCGAGGCGCTCGAGATCGCCCTCGGTCTCGACGAGCCGCACCGCTTCCGGGGCGACCGCCATCGTGCCGATCGCCTCTTCGTGGCCGGCGTGGCCGACGTAGATCACCGTGTAGCCCTTTTTCGCCCGCACCTTCAGCTCGTGGTGCACCTTTGTGACGAGCGGGCAGACGGCGTTCACCGCGATCCGTCCCTCGGCCGAGGCGGCGTCTTCGACCTCCGGGGCCGAGCCGTGCGCCGAGAGCATCACCGGCGCTCCGGGCGGCACCTCCGAAACGTCGTTAACGAAGATCACGCCCTGGCGGGAGAACTCCTCGACGACGAGCCGGTTGTGAACGATCTCGTGGTAGCAATAAACCGGCGGCTCGAAGACGCGCACCATCCAGGCGAGCGCTTTGATCGCCATCTCGACTCCGGCGCAGAAGCCCCGCGGCGCGGCGAGCAGGACTTTGTCAGCGGCCACGCCACAAAGGCTACCGGCGGGGGGTCGGTAGCCTTGGACAGTGAGGAATCCGCAGGTTGTCGCCGTCACGCCCGGCTCGCCCGCGGCACTCGCCGGGGTCGTCTTAGGTGACGAGATCGTCTCGGTAAACGGCGAAGCGCCGAACGACGTCATCGGCTTTTGGATCGCGACGAACGAGCCCGACCCCGAGCTCGCCGTGCGCCGTGGTGGCCTCGAGTTCGAGTTCATCTGTGAGAAGTCCGCGGGCGAACCCCTCGGGGTCGAGGTGTCGTCGGCGGTCTTCGACCGCGTCCGCACGTGCGACAACCACTGCGCCTTCTGCTTCATCTACCAGTTGCCGAAGGGGATGCGGAAGAGCCTTTATGTAAAGGACGACGACTATCGGCTCTCGTTCCTCTACGGCAACTTCACGACGCTCACCCGCTTCACCGAGCTCGACTTCGAACGCGTCGTCACCGAAAGGCTCTCACCGCTTTACGTCTCGATCCACGCCACCGACCCGGAGGTGCGGTCGGCCCTTTTGCGCAACCGCCGCGGTGCGACGAGCCTGCGCTGGCTCCAGGCGCTGCTCGGCGAGGGCATCGAGGTCCACGGTCAGGTCGTCGTCTGCCCGGGTGTGAACGACGGCGCGGTCTTGGACGACACGATGGCGGGGGTGCTCGAGCGTTTCCCCGAGCTCGCGTCCGTCGGCGTCGTGCCGCTCGGGGTGAGTCGCTACAGCGACGAGAAGCAGATGCGGCCGCATACGACCGCGGATGCGGTGCAAGTCGTCGACCTCGTCGAGACGTGGCAGAAAAGATTCACGGCGCTCCTCGGCCGGCGCCTCGTCTTCTTGGCCGACGAGTACTACCTGCTCGCGCACCGTCCCTTCCCGCAGGCGGACGCGTACGAAGGATTTCCGCAGCTCGAGAACGGCATCGGCATGGCGGCCGAGTTCCGGCGTGACTTCGGCGCGCGCGCGACCCAGCCGAGC
>JBAVUF010000125.1:0-6398 GCA_049696635.1 Acidimicrobiales bacterium
ACGCCGCTGCCGGTGATCGGGGTGCCGATCGCGCTTTCGAATCTCGGCGGCCTTGACTCTTTGCTGGCGATGGCCCAGATGCCGAGAGGCGTTCCCGTCGCGACCGTCGCCATCAACGGCGCCCGTAACGCTGGGCTGCTCGCGGCGCGAATCATCGGCGTCGGGAACGACGACGTCGCGAAGTCGGTCGTCGCGTTCCAGGATCGCCTCGCGGATGAGGTGCGCGCGAAAGACGCCGCCATGCAAAAGCGGCTTCAGACCTAGACCGAAGATCTGGTGTCCGGGCTCGTTGAGCGTCTCGGCTTCGAGCCGGTCGAGCGCCTCCTCATCATCTCCTGCGACGACCTCGGGTTCTCGTACTCGGCGAACGTCGCGGTGTACGAGGCGTTGCGTGACGGGATCGCGACCTCCGCGTCGTTGATGGTGCCTGCACCGTGGTCTCGTGGCGCGGCAGCGGCCTACCGCGGCGAGGACATCGGAGTGCACCTCACCTTGAACGCCGAGCACGAGCTGTACCGGTGGGGACCGATCACGCAATCGCCGTCGCTTTTCGACGGCGAGGGCGGTTTCCCGCGCACGATCGAAGACGTCTGGGAACACGCCGACCTCGATGAGGTCCGACGGGAGTGGCGAGCGCAGATCGAGCGGGCGGTCCTGTGGGGCTTCGACGTCACTCACCTCGATGCCCACCTCGGCGGCGTCGAGCTCCGACCCGAGTTCTTCGACTGCTATCTCGATCTGGCCGCCGAGTTCTCGCTACCGATCCGGCTTCCGAACGATGAGGTCGAGGCACTCGTCGGTTTTCCCTGCCGCTCGCTCGCGCACGAGCGCGAGGTGCTCGCCGCGGACTATGTGGTGACGATCGCCGAGCTTCGCGATCGGCTGTCCGAAGGCGGCCGAGTCGAAGACGCGCTCCCTGGCGGCGTGACCGAGGTGAGGGCCGTCCCTTCACACGACAGCCCCGAGCTTCGCGCTTCGGCGATCGATTGGCAGCTGCGGGTGCGGGACGGGGAACTCGTTGCATCGTCCGGTCCGCTCGCCGACGCGTTCCGCCGCGACGGCGTGCGCACGATCGGATTTCGGACGCTGCGACAGCTGATGCGTAGGCCGGCGCGCAACGCCCCTACGAGGGCCAATCGGCCGTGACTACGCGCGTGGGATGTAGGCGCCGCGCCCCATCGCGAAACTCGTCTCGAAGTCGAGCGATTCGTCGACGCCGCCGCGGACCTCGGTGACCCACGGCAGCCGTTCTTTCAGCATGCGCTCCACGCCGCCTTGCAGCGTGATCCCGGAGATGGCGCACGAACCGCACGCGCCCTGCAACTCGACCTCGACGACGCCGGTCTCGCAATTCGCGTCGACAAGGACGAGGTTGCCACCGTCTTCGCGCACTGCCTCACTCATCACCTCGACGAGCTCCGAAAGATGGGCGCGACGGCTGGCGCGTTCGTCATCCGAAATCGCCAGCTCAGAGCCGGCCGGCCCTGATGTAAGAGAAGGCGCCTCGTGGCTCGATTCGAACTCGTTGTCGTCGTCGTTCATCGATTCCTCACAGAATCCTCAGCCAACCGATTTAGGATGCCCGGGTGCAGCTCGTTGTCCTCGCAGCTGGCCACGGCCGACGCTTTGGAGGGCTGAAGCAGCTCGCGCCCGTCGGTCCGAACGGCGAAGCTCTTATGGACTATACGGCGCTCACCGCGTTGTCCTGCGGGTTCGACGAAGCGGTCCTCGTAGTTCGCGACGAGATCCGCGACGAGATCGAGGCCCACGTCCGCAAGCGGTGGCCGCCCGCGCTGAAGACGTCGTTCGTTTGCCAGCCACCGAAACCCGGAACCGCCCAAGCAGTCGCCGCGGCGAAGGAGGTTCTGACTGGACCGTTCGCCGTCGCGAACGCCGACGACCTGTATGGCGACGCGGCATTGCGCGTCATCCACGAACACCTCGAGCGTGAATCGCTCGACGGACCCGAGCTCAACGCGCATGTGCTCGTCGGTTACCGCCTCATGCGCACGATCATCACCTCGTCGCCGGTGAAACGTGGACTCTGCGACGAGAATGACGACGGCATCCTGAGGGGCGTCGTCGAACATTTGGTGACACTTCGTGACGACGGCAGATTCAACGCGACGCCGATCGATCTTTCCGGCCCGGGTGATCACGGGACAAAGGTGCTCACCGGCGCGCAGCGCGTGTCGATGAACCTGTGGGGGTTCCACCGCCGGGTGCTCGACGCGTTCGACGAGGCTCTCGCTCGGTTTACTCCGTCCGACGAGCACCATGAGTTGTTGCTTGTCGATGTCGTCGGCGAGCTCGTCGAATCGCACACCGACAAGGTGTTCGTGCTCCCGACCGAAGCGCGCTGCCTCGGGATCACCCATCAAGAGGACTTGCCACTCGTCCGACGACTCCTCAGAGAGGACTCCGCCGGGATTCAGATCGAGAACGCCGAAACGACCGCTTGATCAACATCTCCCGGCGTCGGGCTGCGTAACCTTCGAGCGTGGCAAAGGTCCATGTGAACGGTGCGTTGGTCGCGCCCGAGGACGCCATGATCTCGGTGTTCGACCACGGTCTCATCACCGGCGACGGCGTGTTCGAGACGATCCTTTTGCACCGGCACCGACCGTTCGCGCTGCGTCAGCACCTCGAGCGGCTGAAGCGCTCGGCGGACGGCCTCGGCATCGACGTTCCGAGCGCCGCCGTGATCACGTCGGCCGTCGATCAAGTCGTCGAGTCGAGCGACTTCGATACCGGGAGGATCCGCGTCACGGTCACGTCGGGCACGGGGCCCCTCGGCTCTGCGCGCGGCGATGGCCCCGCGACCCTCGTCGTCGCCGCGGAGCCGTTCGACCTCGACCGCCCGCCTGCAGCGGTCGTCGTCGTCCCCTGGACGCGCAACGAGAACGGCGGCATCGCCGGCCTGAAGACGATCTCGTACGCGGAGAACGCCCGGGCGCTGCAGTATGCGCACGACAGCGGCGCCGACGAGGCGATCTTTCAGAACTCGACGGGGATGCTCTGCGAGGGAACAGGATCGAACGTCTTCGTCGTGATCGACGGTGAACTCCTCACACCACCGCTTGGTTCGGGCTGTCTCGACGGCGTGACGCGTCAACTCGTCTTGGAACACCACGGCGGAAAAGAACGCGACATCCCGGCTGCGCGGTTCACCTCAGCACGGGTCGACGAGGCCTTTTTGACATCCACGCTGCGCGGCGTACAGGCGATCGCCTCGATCAACGGCGCGGCGCCGCGCGAGCGTCGCGGTCCAGAGACCGAGAAAGCGAGCGCCACGTACGCGGCGTTGCTCGCGAGCGAAGACGAAGTCTAATCACCCGCCTGCGTAAAGCGGCCGATCGCGTCGCGTGCGAACGCGAGCGTCCGTGCTAGCGCATCTGGCTTTGGCACCTCGAGGAAATCAAGCACGACACCGGCGCACCCGGCGTGCACGGCCGAGGCCACCGCGGCGTCGACATCGCCGAGCGACGACGTAACGATGATTGCAAGGACTGGCGTCCCAGGAATCAAAACCTCGGTGGTTCCCGGATGCCAGTCGGTGACAACGAAGTCGACGTGCTCCAAAAGCGCCACGGCGATCTGCGCCGCCTGCACAGCGTCAGAATGGTCGTTCGTCGAACGCGAATCGATCGCGACCCCGATTGGTATCGGGCGATCCCGCAGAACCCTTGGCTCGTTCCACGCCTCGGTGATCGAGAAGTGCTCTCCGTGGAAGGACGGCGCGGGGAGCTCGAACATCGCGCGCAAGATGGAGACTCCTTCGACAAGCGTCCCTGCGGGATCCGCTCCCTCCGCGAAGTTCGCGGCAACGCACGCGATGGCTCGCCCTCCCGAACAAACATCCAACGAAGTCAGTGTCTTTGCGAGGATCGACGGGTGGCGCTCTTCGATCGGCGTAGAAAGGCAGCCGAGCCTGATCCGCGACGTACGAGACGTAGCCGCGCCCAACAACACGAACGGATCGTTCGCCCCTCCGCCTTCCCTGTCACCGCTCACAAAGAGCGCCTCTGCCCCGGCGCTCTCAGCGAGAGAAGCGATCTCTCCGAACCCAGGGGCGGGAATACCGTGCTCGCCGACTCGCAGCCGGACCGCGAGGCAAGGCGACTCCACCTGCCCTTTGTAGCGAACGACTCCAATGCTTGCGAGCTCGACTGGTGGGACGAACGCCCGGGAATAATGGCCTGTGGCCCCTCGCCCGCCCGCGCGCCCGAACCGACCCCGCTTTGACCACGACCCGATCACGAACTCGATGGCAGAGGTGCGAATGATCCAGCCGTACGCGGCGACAAAGTCGTACCGGTGCCCGGGCTGTAACCAGGAGATCACCCCCGGCGTCGCGCACCTGGTTGTCGTGCCGCTCGCTGCCGCCGACGAGCGGCGCCACTGGCACACGTCGTGTTTCGAACGCCGCAGGGTACGACGCCCTGGTCGTTGAGACGTGCCGGGTTCGCGCCCTTTCCCAAGTAACATCGGAAGACCCCGAATTGCAGGTAAACGGAGTAGTAAGTGATTTCGACAGTCGGCTTCAACTCGCTCTGGTACGGCACGAGCGTGAAGGACCTCGCGATCTCGGCCGCGTTCGCGGTCGTTTTCGCGTTCTTGGGATACCGGATCTCCCAGCGCTACCGCCTGATCCGGGGCGTGACGCCGTGGAAGATCCCCTCTCCCGTCTGGGCGATCATCTGCGGCCTCTTCCAGGCGTTCGGGATCATCCTCGAACTCGTGGCAGAGATCACGACCCGGCCCCAGCCGCGCCCGCAGCCGACTCCGAACGCGACCGCGTCGACCCGCCCGCCGTTCACCTACTCGGGCGGCCAGACGTCTTCGACCGACACCTTGGGTCCGATCACGATCGCGCCGGCGTCCCAGCGCCCGCTTGGCCTGACGCCACCCGTCGATGGCAACGGACGACCAGCGCTTTTTGGCTGGTATCCCGATCCGACGAAGCGCCACGGTCTTCGGTACTGGGACGGGCGAGTGTGGAGCCAGCACGTCTCCGACGACGGCAACCTCGCAGTCGACCCAGTCTGATCGTCTGACCGGTTCCGAAAGAAGCCGCTGTCGGACGGCATCACTCGCCAGAAGTACTCCGACGGTGAGTTCGCCAGCGACACGACCGAGACTTCGGTCTCGGACACCTCCTCCATTTTCCCGAGAGGCCGCCCCGACTCCGTCGCTACGAAGAACGAGGTATCGAGCAGAGCCCTTATACGTCGTGAGTCGTGTCGGAGAGCACACTGCGAGTGTCTTCGAGGAGTCCCCGGTCCGCGGCGAAACGAGACGCGATGTCAAGCGCCTCTCCCGCCGGCACGGCACGGCGACGTCACAAGGGCACCAGTTCGGCGACCGGACGTCGATCGACGGTGACGCTCAGCCGTTCGCCGCCCTCGACCCGGCGCAGCACCTCGCTCACCGTGTTTCGCAGCTCGCGTACCGAAATCGAACTCGACATGACCGAGGTGTAGCACATGTGCCTACATCCGCTACACCGCTACGCGACCGGCGACCGCCCAATGACAGGCGGTTCCGTCAGTCCGGTCAGATCTCCTTTTCAGGGAGCGCCTCCACGTTCACGTCCTTGAACGTGACGACGTTCACGGAAGCGACAAAGCGCGTCGGGCGGTACATGTCCCAGACCCACGCGTCGCTCAGCTCGACGGTGAAGTGGGTCGCGCCGGCGTTTTCGTGAGGCGTGACCTTCACCTCGTTGGCAAGGTAGAAGCGTCGTTCGGTCTCGACGACGTAGCGGAACATTGGCAACACCGCGCGGTACTCCTGGTACAGCGCGAGCTCAATCTCGGCTTCGAATTGATCGAGGTCCTCTTCAGCGCCCATCGTCCGCACCTCGCTTCGCAATGGCGAACCGACCGGTTAGCGCGTGGATCGGCGCTCCTTGATTTTCGCCGCCTTACCGACCCGGTCCCGCAGGTAGTACAGCTTCGCACGCCGAACGTCGCCCTCTGTGACGACTTCGATCTTCGCGATGATCGGAGAGTGCACCGGGAAGGTGCGTTCGACCCCGACGCCGAAGCTCACTTTGCGCACGGTGAAGGTTTCGCGCGCGCCAGATCCCTGCCTGCGGATCACCGCGCCCTGGAAGACCTGGACGCGCTCGCGGCTCCCTTCGACGACGCGGACGTGGACCCGCACCGTGTCGCCGGGGCGGAACGCGGGGATGTCGTCGCGCAGCGTCTGTCGGTCGACGAGATCGGTCGGGTTCATCGTTCCTCGCGTTCTTCCTGGTCGGAACCGGCGCGCTCGCGCGCCAAGGAGGCGGGAGGCGCCTCGGTGCCAACAGGATAACCGTGCGCCGATAACAGCTGCTCCTCTTCAGCGCTGAGCCCGCCGCGCTTGGCGATCAGGTCGGGCCGGTTGGCGAT
>JBAVUF010000126.1:0-2902 GCA_049696635.1 Acidimicrobiales bacterium
GCGTCGAAGAGGCCGCCGCCGATCACCGCGCCCTTCACGACGAGGCTCGGATGCTGCCGCGCGAACTCCTTCAGCGCCTTCGCAACGGCCGAGACGTCGCCACCAGTGACGAACGCAAGCGCGGTCGGCCCGGTGAGTAAGGCTTCGAGCTCTTCGAGTCCGCCCTCTTTCGCCGCCCGGCGCACGAGGGTGTTCTTGTAGACCTTGTACTCACCACCCGCCGGGGTAAGGGCGCGCCGGAGGAGCTGCAGTTGCGCCACCGACAGGCCGCGGTACTCGGTGAGGATCGTCGCTTCGGAGTGACCGAGGCGCTCGCGCACCTCGTCGACGACCGCGACCTTGTGCGGTCGCGGGGTGCGTACCTCGGTGTCCACGATCGCTCCTCTCGTCATAGAACCGCCGGTTCGCGCCAACGCGCAGACGAGGAAGCGGAAGATCCCATCGCCTCGTCAGGCTGGCTTCCGCCATTTACGCGCGATCTCGCGCACCGGATGTCTCAGGCTCGTTGCGGGCCTTTGCCCGCTGTCGGCAAAGAGGCTACACGCGAAGGCGGAGCACCGAACCCGTCAGGCCGTCTGCGCGAGCTCCTCGTCGGTGATGCGGACGCGGTTCGTATCGACGGGCACTCCCGGGCCCATCGTCGAAGAGAGCGTCACCGAGCGTAGGTACTTGCCCTTGGCGGCGGCGGGCTTCACGCGCTGGAGTTCATCGAGCACGGCGCGGAAGTTCTCGAGCAAGGCGCTGCGTTCGAACGATGCCTTGCCAATCGGGATGTGCACGTTGCCAACCCGGTCGGTGCGGTATTCCACCCGCCCCGAGCGGAACTCGGAGACCGCCTTGCCGATGTCGGTCGTAACGGTTCCCGTCCTCGGGTTCGGCATCAGGCCGCGCGGTCCGAGCAGGCGGCCGAGCCGCCCGACCTGTGCCATCAGGTCCGGCGTCGCGAGGGCGACGTCGAATGCGAGGAAATTCTCCTTTTCGATGCGGGCGACGAGGTCGTCCGCCCCGATGACGTCCGCCCCGGCGTCTCGCGCCTCCTGGGCGGCCTCGCCGGCTGCGAATACCGCCACGCGCACCCGCTTGCCGGTGCCAGACGGCAGGGAGAGCGACCCGCGCACCATCTGCTCGGCTCGGCGAGGGTCGACGCCGAGCCGCACCGCGACCTCGATCGTCTCGTCGAACTTCGCGGTAGCGAGACTCTTCACGAGGTCGATCGCTTCGACGGGCGAGTACAGCCGTTCTGGATCGACTTTTTTCTTCGCGTCGTCGAAACGCTTTCCAGCTTTGCTCATCAGATCAATTCCGTTTCTTTCGGCGTCGAGTTCAACCCGCGACGGTGATGCCCATCGAGCGTGCCGTCCCCGCAATCTGCTTCTTCGCCGACTCGATGTTGTTCGCGTTCAGGTCCGGGAGCTTCGTCTTCGCGATCTCGGTCAGCTGCGCATCGGTGATGGTCCCGACGCCTTCGCGACCGGCGAGGCCGGTTCCCTTCTCGACGCCCGCCGCCTCGCGCAGCAGCACGGCCGTCGGTGGGGTCTTCAAGATGAAGGTGAACGACCGGTCCTCATAGATCGTGATTTCGACCGGGACGATCGTGCCGCGCATGTTCTCGGTCGCGGCGTTGTACTGCTTGGTGAACTCCATCGTCTGCACGCCGTGCGGACCGAGTGCCGTGCCGACGGGAGGCGCGGGAGTGGCCTGCCCGGCGGGCAGCTGGATCTTCACGACGGCGACGACGCGTCGGCGGGCCATTTCGGATCTGTCCTTTTCCTTTAGAGCTTTGCGACCTGGCTGAATTCGAGCTCGACGGGCGTCTCGCGCCCGAAGATGTTGACGAGCACCTTCAGCTTCAACTGGTCCTCATTGATCTCCGATACGGTCCCGGTGAAGTCGGCGAAGGGACCCTCTTTCACGCGGACGGTCTCACCGACGTCGTACTCGAGACGCGCCCGTCGCGCACGCGGCGGCTCGACGCCCTCTTCGCGCACCTGGAGGATCGACTCGACCTCGGCCCGCGAGAGCGGCGTCGGCTTCGTGCCGGGCCCGACGAAGCTCGTCACACCCGGGGTCTGCCGGATGACCGACCAGGAGTCGTCGTCGAGCTCCGCCCTCGTGAGCAGGTACCCGGGGAAGACCTTGCGCTGAACGGTGACCTTCTTGCCGCCCTTGAACTCGACGACCTCTTCCATCGGGATGACGACCTCGTAGATCCGGTCCTCCATGTTCATCGAGGCGATCCGGCTCTCAAGGTTCGACTTCACCTTGTTCTCGTAGCCGGCGTAGGTGTGGACGACGTACCACTGCCCAGGTCGGTCGTAAGGGCTCGGTGGACGTGGCGGCGCGAGTTCCTCGTCCTCCTCGTCTTCCTCGTCCTCTTCGTCGTGTCCGCCGCCGAGGTCCGATGTCCCCGGCGGGGCCGGTGCGGCGAAATCGCTCGTCGACGCCGTCTCATCGACGAGCTCGGCCGGTGCGGCCACCCCGTCGTCACCGAGGGATGACGTTTCGGCGCCTTCGACGCTCTCGAGCGGGAGGGCGGACGCGTCCTCGCTCAAATCGAGGTTCGTCTCGTGGTCGTCGTCGTGCGACTCGGGAAAGGTATTCACGGTCTTTTCAGTAGTAGCGGTGGACGCCTCGGACCCGACTCAGTGCGGGAAGAGGAAGCTGACGCCCCGCGCGAAGGCGTAGTTCAATCCGAAGATCAGCAACGCAACGAGGATCAACGTCGTCAGCACGACGGTCGAGTAGTTCACGACCTCTTGGCGCTTCGGCCACAGCACCTTCGAGATCTCGCTGCGCACCTCGCGGAGGAAGTTCGCCACACGAACAAAGAAGTTCGGACGCTGACCCTCGGGGAGTCGCCGCGTCGGCGCCTGGGCGGGCGCGCGGCGGGTCGTCGGCGCAC
>JBAVUF010000127.1:0-7934 GCA_049696635.1 Acidimicrobiales bacterium
ATCGGCGTCGGGGTCGGCTACTGGATCGCCGAGGCGACCGGAGCCGGACCGACGGTGACCTTCGTCGGGCTCGGCATCGGTGTGGTCGCCGCGGTGGCGGCCACCTATTTCATGGTCAAGAGATATCTCTAAATCACTAGTGTGCGGTCCGGTCTGCGACCGCTGAATGCCTCACGAAGACGAGCATGGACCGACTCTCGCAACTGTTCGAACAATTACCGCTGTCTGAAGTGACGCGTGTCGTGCGTCGGACAGTTTTCGGCGCCCTCATCGTCGGCGCGGTCGCGTTCGGTATCTCGCTCGCCCTCTCCCATCCGCTGGTTGGCCTCGGGGTATGCGTCGGTCTTGCCCTCGGCCTCGCCAACATCCGTCTCGTCTCCCGCACCGTCGCGAAGGTGAACGCTTCGGGAACCGCGCATCCCCGTCGCGCCCTTGCCTCGAGCACACTCGTCCGCCTCGGCGTGACGACAGCCGTCGTAGTCGGCCTCGCGTTCGCATCGGTGTCGCTCGGAATCTCGTCTGCCGGCGGAATCGCGCTCTTCTACTTCTTGTTGCTCGTGAGCCTCGTCCGCAGCCTCTTCGCACAGGGAACGACGGGGGTCACCCTGTGATCGGACCGGTTCTCGCCGGATTGAACTCGAACGATGTCGGCAAGCACATCACGGAGAAGTGGTTCGGCCTCACCGTGAACGTCGACACGGTGCTCTCGACCGTAGTCGCTGGCGCTGTCGTGCTCGGCCTCGGCTTCTACCTCCGCGCCAAGGCGACGTCTGGTGTGCCCGGCAAGTTTCAGCTCGCCTTCGAGACGATCATCCGCGGCGTCGAGAATCAGGTGCAGACCTCGATGGGCGATGCCGGAGAGCCGATCGTCCCGCTCGCGTTCACGTTGTTCGTCTTCATCTTGATCGCGAACTGGCTCGAACTCATCCCGACGGGACATTCGCCGCAGTACCTTCCGGCTCCGGCCGGAGACGTGAACTTCACCGCGGCACTCGCCGTTTTCGTCATCTTGTTGATGCACGCGACGTGGATCGCCAAACACGGTTTGCGGAACTATCTCAGCCACTACTTCAAGCCGTTCAAAGCGCTCTTTCCGATCAACGTCATCGAAGAGCTCGTGAAGCCCGTCACACTCGCCTTGCGACTCTTCGGCAACATCTTTTCCGGGGGGCTGCTGCTCGTCATCATCGCGGGGCTCTTGACCGGTGCCCTGTATCCGGCGATCCCGATCCTCGATCTGATCTGGAAACTCTTCGACGGACTGTTCGTCGGCCCGGTGCAGGCGTTTATCTTCTCGCTGCTGACCGTCTTGTACTTCCAGTCGGCCGTTATCGGCGAGCACTGATTGGCCCGAAGGGCGAACGTCCCGAGGGAATAGGCATCACCAACCACAGGAGAGGGAAATGGCAGACACGACCCAGCAGGCGATTCAGCTCGCAGGAGCTCTCGTCGGCGGAGGCATCGCGCTCGGCGGCGGCGCGATCGGTGCGGCGATCGGCGACGGTCTGGCGGGCAGCCAGACGATCGCCGGGGTTGCGCGTCAGCCCGAGGCCCAGGGACGCCTGTTCACGATCATGTTCATCATCGTCGGTCTCGTCGAGGCGATGTACTTCATCAACCTCGTGTTCATGTTCCTGTTCGTCTTCGTTCTCTACAAGAAGTAGGAACCAGGTCGAATCGCTGTGCTCGCGAGCTCCGGCAGCAGCAACTTCATCGTTCCGAACGCGACGTTCTTCGTCGAACTGATCATCTTCATCGTCGTTCTCGGGATCGTCGCGAAGTTCGTCCTTCCGCCGATCCAAAAGGTGATGCAGGATCGGGATGAATTGGTGCGGAAGGAACAAGACTCGGCCGAGTTGGCGCGCCGGGAGGCGGCGCGACTTGAGGCCGAGCGTCTGCAGACACTTGCCGACGCGCGCGCTCGTGCCCGGGAGACTCTGCAAGAGGCTTCGCGCCAAGCGGAAGACCTTTTGCAGGACGCACGTGCCCGCGGCCAGCAAGAGCACGATCGTCGGGTCCAGCAAGCCTCCGAAGGGATCGACGCAGAACGGGACCGCGTCCGTTCAGAGCTGCTCGAGCGGGCAGAGGCGCTCGTCGTCCAGGCGGCGGAGCGGATCGTCGGAGGCGGCCTCGATTCGCGCCGCCACAGCGGACTGATCGCCGAGGAGCTGGCCCTCGCAGATGAGCGCGCCCGGCAGAGCGAGGGACAACGGTGATTGTCGCCGCGTCGTCGAACTTCGGCATTCCCTACCTCCTCGAGTGGGTCGCGATCGTGCTGTTCGTCGCGTTCGTCTGGCGCTACATCGTTCCGCCGTTGCGCCGGGCGATGAACAAACAGACAGAAACGATTCGCGAGCAGCTGAGCAGCGGCGAGCGAGTCCGCGAAGAGGCGGAGCAGTTGCTCGCCGCGCGCCGAACGGCGCTCGAGCGCGCCCGAAAAGATGCGGAGTCGATCGTCGCCCAGGCCGAGCGCAACGCAGAGGCACTGTTGGAGCAGGGAAGACAGCGAGCAGAGCAGGAGTACGAGCACGCGCTCGTCCGCGCTGGCTCGGCGATCGAGCTGGCCCGTGCCCAGATCCGGGAGGAGATCCTCGAAGAGATTGGCGCCGCGATCGTCGGAGCCGCGGCCCGTCTCGTTGCCGCCGAGCTCGACGAACCGATCCACCGCCGGCTGATCGCCGAGGCGATCGCGGCTGCCGAATCCGAGCAGGCGATCTAGTGCGGGAAACGATCCGCGGCTACGCCGCTGCAGTCTTCGAATCAGCAGGGCGATCCGGCACGTTGCCCACGGTGCGCGGCGACCTGCTCGGTATCGCCCGCGCCGTCAACGCGTCGGACGATCTCCGCACGGTGCTCACCGACTCCGTGATTCCGTCTCCCACCCGGCGGGCGATCGTGATCGAGCTCTTGGAGACAAAAGCCGAGCGCATTTCCGTTTCGCTCGTCGGTTTTACCGTGTCCGCCGAACGGCCTCCAGAGGTACCAGCCACGTTGACTGAGCTCGTCGAGCTCACAGAAGCGGAGATCGTCCGGGTGCGAAGCGGGGCTCTGCTCGAAGTCGAGCCGCCGGCGAGCCGCCAGGAGATCCTGGAGCGCATCAGCGGCTACGCGGAGCGCGTGTTGCAAGAACTCGAATCGAGATCCGACATCGACACCGTCGAAGACGAACTCTTCCAAGTAGCGCGGATCCTCGAGTCGAGCCGCGATCTGCGCACCGTGCTGAGCGACGGGAACCTCACGTACTCAGGGCGCGCGGCTGTGGTCGATGACCTCTTTGCGCGATCGTTGGACGACGCGACGGTGCGCCTCGTGCGCTACGTGATCCGTGCCGGACGGCTGCGCGATCTCGTCGGCGCGATCAATTTCCTCACCCAGCTCGCGGCCGAGGAGCGGGGTCGACGGATCGCTGAAGTCCGCAGCGCGGTGCCGCTCGACGACGAGGAACGGACACGAGTCGGAGCCGCGCTTTCACGGCTCACCGATCGCAACGTTGAAGTGCGCGGGATCATCGACCCGTCGGTGATCGGTGGGATCTCCGTGAGCGTCGGCGACCTGATTCTCGACGGCACGGTGCGCCTGCGCGTCGAGCGGCTTCGCGACTTGCTCGTCAAGGCATCGTGAGCAAGCGCAGCGGAGGCGACGAGAACGATGAGGAAAAGGAGCAGTTGATGTCTGAGCTGACGATCGACGCGCAGGAGATCGCCGCGGTTCTCGAGCGGCACGTCTCGGAGCTGCAAACCGAGGTGTCGACAGAGCAGGTCGGCCGGATCTCCGAGGTCGGAGACGGCATCGCCCATGTCGCCGGGCTGCCGCACGCTTCGGTGAACGAGCTGTTGGAGTTCGAGAACGGCATCCTGGGACTCGCGCTGAACCTGGACGAGGACGAGATCGGTGCAGTCGTCCTCGGTGACGTCGAAGGCCTTGACGAGGGCCAGACGGTGCGCGCCACCGGTCGCATCCTTTCGGTCCCCGTCGGCGACTCGCTGTTGGGCCGCGTCGTGAACCCGCTCGGTGAGCCGATCGACGGCAAGGGAGCGCTCGTCGACGTCGAGCTGCGACTCGTCGAAATCCAGGCACCGGGCATCGTCGACCGACAGCCGGTCTCCGAGCCGCTGCAGACCGGCTGGAAGGTCATCGACGCCCTGACGCCCATCGGACGGGGACAACGCGAGCTCATCATCGGCGACCGCAAAACCGGCAAGACGACGGTGACCGTCGACACGATCCTCAATCAAAAAGGCACCGGCGTGAAGTGCATCTACGTGGCAATCGGCCAGAAAGGCTCGACCGTCGCGCAGACCGTCGCGACCTTCGAAGCCCATGGCGCGCTCGACTACACGGTCGTCGTCGCGGCGCCGGCATCCGAGCCGGCGCCGTTCAAGTACCTGGCGCCATATTCGGGTTGCGCGATGGGCCAGCACTGGATGGAACAGGGCGAGCATGCGCTGATCGTCTACGACGACCTGTCGAAACAGGCCGATGCCTACCGACAGCTCTCTTTGCTCCTGCGGCGGCCGCCGGGCCGAGAGGCGTATCCCGGCGATGTCTTCTACCTCCACAGCCGATTGCTCGAACGGGCGGCGAAGTTATCGGACGAGCGCGGCGGTGGGTCCCTCACTGCATTGCCGATCATCGAGACGAAGGGCGGTGACATCTCCGCCTACATTCCGACGAACGTCATATCGATCACCGACGGCCAGATCTTCTTGGAGACCGACCTGTTCAACTCCGGGGTCCGTCCAGCGATGAACGTCGGGAATTCCGTCAGTCGGGTCGGCGGCGCGGCGCAGATCAAGGCGATGAAGTCGGTCGTCGGCTCGCTGAAGATCGACCTCGCCCAGTTCCGCGACCTTGAGTCGTTCGCGACGTTCGGCTCGGAACTCGACCGCGCCTCGCAGGCGCAGCTCGACCGCGGCTACCGACTGGTCGAACTGCTGAAGCAGGGACAGGACGAGCCTTTACCGGTGGAAGAGGAGGTCATCGTCATCTACTCCGGCGTGAAGGGATTCGTCGACAGCATCCCGGTCGACGAGGTGCGTCAGTTCGAGCAGGTGCTGCTTACCGAATTCAAGACGGCGCACCCCGAGATGTTGGAACAGATCCGGTCGGCCGGAACGCTGCCCGATGAAAAGGAACTCGACGAGGTCGTCAAACAGATGGCTGCTTCCTTTGCCGGAACTCCAGAAGAGGGGTCGCCAGAGCGTGCGACCGACCAGGCGGCGTTGGACGACGAGGCGTCTGGCGAGGCGACACCGGACGAGCAGGCGAGCTAGGCGCAGGGAGCGACGAGGTGGCGAGTGGGCGCGAGCGGGTCCTGCGACGCAGGATCCGCAGCATCGATGCGACGAAGAAGATCACGCATGCGATGGAACTCATCGCGGCCTCCCAGATCCTGCGCGCCCAAAACCGGATCGCGCGTAATCGCCCGTACCTCTCGGGTCTCAGGGACGCGTTCCGCACCACGGTCGACGACGCGACCGAACCCACGCGACTCGTCGGCGAACCGAAGGAGATCAGGCGCGTCAAGCTGTTGCTGATGGTGTCAGACCGTGGATTGGCCGGCGCGTACAACTCGAGCGTGCTGAGGGCGGCCGAACGTCGCTTGGTGGAGATTGGGCGAGAAGGTGCCGAGACGACCCTCGTAGCGGTCGGACGACGCGCCGACGGCTACTTCCGTTTCCGCGGCGTCCCGATCGAAAAGACCTTCCAGAAGGTGAGCGAACGGCCGAGCTTCGACGACGCCCGCCAGGTGAGCGCCGAGCTGATTGGGCCGTTCATGAAAGAGGAGGTCGACGCGGTCGAAGTGGTGTCGACGCGGTTTCGGTCCGCGGGCGTGCAGGTCGTCGAGACCCGCCGGCTGCTGCCGGTTCCCGAGCCCGCCGAAGAACAACCCAATGGCGCCGAGTCGTCGTCCGGCGGGTTTTACGACTTCGAGCCGCGTTCGGACGACCTGTTGTCGAGCCTCGTGCCGCAACTCGTCGAGGCCGAGATCTTCGCAGCACTGCTCGAGGCGGCGGCGTCGGAGCACACCGCTCGGCAGCGGGCGATGGCCGCGGCCACCGACAACGCCGACGAGCTCGTGAAGACGTTGCGACGCGAGATGAACCGCGTCCGCCAGGACGCGATCACCTCCGAGATCTTGGAGATCGTCGGCGGTGCGGAGGCGCTGCGTTCAACGGCTGCTCCGCCCGGCCGCTATGACCTGACATTGGGAATCGAACACGAGGAGCCGGACGCATGACGACGACGATGGAGCGCGCAGGCAGTGAGGAGATCTCTTTAGAGAACGGGCGGGTTGTCTCGATCACCGGACCCGTCGTCGACGTCGAGTTCCCGCCACACGCCCTGCCGGAGATCAACACCGCGCTCGAGATCGACCTGGAGTTCGAGGGCCGGACGGTCGTGATCACTGCCGAAGTTGCCCAGCAGATCGGTGAGGGTCGCGTCCGCTGCATCTGTATGAAACCGACCGACGGTCTCGAGCGCGGCGCGATCGTGCGAAATACCGGTCACGGCATCACCGTTCCCGTCGGTGACGCCGTGCTCGGTCATGTCTTCAACGTGATCGGCGAGCCGCTCGACACCGACGACATCGGTGAGGTGGCGGACCACTGGGAGATCCACCGCGATCCGCCGCCGTTCGACGATCTTGAGCCGAGCCGGCAGATGTTCGAGACCGGGATCAAGGTCATCGACCTCTTGGAACCGTACGTGCAAGGCGGAAAGATCGGCCTGTTCGGCGGTGCGGGCGTCGGAAAGACCGTGATCATCTTGGAGATGATCAACCGGGTGGCGAAGCAGCACGGTGGCGTCTCGGTCTTCGGCGGCGTCGGCGAACGGACCCGCGAGGGCACCGACCTATGGCTCGAAATGAAGGAGTCCGGCGTCATCGACAAGGCCGTCCTCGTCTTCGGCCAGATGGACGAGCCACCCGGCGTGCGGCTGCGTGTCGGGCTGTCAGCGCTGACCATGGCGGAGTACTTCCGTGACGTGAAGAACCAAGACGTGTTGTTGTTCATCGACAACATCTTCCGTTTCGTGCAGGCGGGCCAGGAGGTCTCGACTCTGCTCGGCCGGATGCCGTCTGCCGTCGGCTACCAACCCACGCTCGCCGACGAGATGGGCCAGCTCCAAGAGCGGATCACCTCGACAAAGGGCCACTCGATCACTTCGATCCAAGCGGTCTTCGTCCCGGCCGACGACTACACGGACCCGGCGCCGTTCACGACCTTCACGCACCTCGACGCGACGACGGAGCTCTCGCGCCAGATTGCGGCGCTTGGTATCTATCCCGCCGTCGACCCGCTCGCGTCCTCGAGCAACATCTTGGCGCCCGAGGTCGTCGGTGATCGCCACTACGCCTGCGCGACGGCGGTGATCGAGATCCTGCAGCGCTACCGCGACCTCCAAGACATCATCGCCATTTTGGGTCTCGAGGAACTCTCCGAAGAGGACCGTCTCACCGTCAATCGGGCGCGCAAGATCCAACGCTTCTTGTCACAGCCGTTCTTTGTCGGCGAGGTGTTCACCGGGTTGCCGGGCATCTACGTCCCGATCGACGAGACGGTCAAAAGCTTCGAAGCCATCGTCGCAGGTGACCTCGACGACGTTCCCGAGCAGGCGTTCCTGAACGTCGGCGGCGTCGACGATGTGCGCGAGAAGGCGAAGCAGATCCAAGGCGCCTGATCGATGGCGACCGCGTTCCACGTCGCGCTCGTCACTCCGGAGCGCTCGCTCTTCGACGGCGAGGCGGAGGAAGTCACGATGCGCACCGAGATAGGTGAGATCGCTTTTCTCGCTCACCACGAAGACTTCATCGGTGCCTCTGGCGTCACCGTCGTTCGCATCACGACCGCCGGCAGCGGCGAAAAGGAGTCCAGCGGCACAACAGTGCGTGCCGCGGTCGACGGCGGCACGGTTCACGTGTTTCCGGA
>JBAVUF010000128.1:0-3362 GCA_049696635.1 Acidimicrobiales bacterium
GTGCCGCACGCTCGCGACCACTGACGTTGACGTCGAAGTCCCGCCGCTCACTACGCGGCCAAAGGCGGCGACGGTCGGCGTGGGACGCCAGGTGATTTTGCGGCCCGCCGTGCAAAAGCGCTTCGTCGAACTCTCCCAACCGTCGCTTACCGACCAGACTCCAGACGTCGACCGGCTGCTCCGACAACTCGACGATCTCGAATTGCGTGTCGATCTGCGGGCGCTGCAGTCAATCGGCAAAGCGCTGCGTTCGAGCGACAACAAGGTGACCGCGGTCGTGGTCGACGACGTGCTCATCGATGTCGAGCCCGGCGATACGACGGACAAGATCTGCGGTCTCGCGTTCGATCTCGGGACGACGACGGTCGTCGCCACCTTGCTCGACCTGTCGACCGGCACGCCGATGGCAGCGCGCTCGACACTCAACCGCCAACAGCCGTTCGGCGCCGACGTCATCACGCGGATCAGTGCGGTGATGACGGGTTCCGATGCCCTCGGAAAGCTCCGGTCGCTCGCACACGAGACGCTCGCCGATCTCACGCTCCAGGTCTGCGCGGAGGCCGGCGTCGATCCGGCGAACGTCTACGAGGTCGCCCTGGCCGGCAACGCGACGATGACCCACCTCGTACTCGGCGTCGACCCCGAGCCACTCGGCGTGGCACCTTTCATCCTCTCGACGCGAACGTTTCCCGAAATCCTCGCGTCGGACCTGGGAGTGCCGGTCCACCCGCGCGCCCGCGCCGTGGTCTTCCCGTCGCTCGGCGCCTACGTCGGTGGCGACATCATCTCCGGGCTCCTCGCGTCGGGCATGGACCGCGACCAGCGGATCCGGCTGTTCATCGATGTCGGGACGAACTGCGAGATCGTCGTGGGCAACCGCGATCGATTGATCGGGACGGCGGCTCCGGCCGGTCCGGCGTTCGAAGGGGCCGCCATCCGCTGCGGCATGCGCGCCGAAGCGGGGGCGATCGAGGGCGTCTCGATCAACCGCGAGGCTGTCGAGCTGCGCGTCATCGGCGACGTCGCGCCGGCCGGTCTGTGCGGATCGGGGCTCGTCGATGCTGTGGCCGAGTTGTTGGAGGTCGGTTTCATCGACAAATCCGGACGCTTCATCGCAGAAGATGAGGCGCGTGTCGTCGCACCGGGAATCGCGGATCGCCTGACGATGATCGGTGACGAGCGGGTATTCATCCTCGACGAGGAATCCGAGAACGGTGACGGGCGCGTCTTTCTCACCCAGCGCGACGTGCGCGAGCTGCAGTTCGCGAAGGCCGCCATCGCGACCGGGTGGAGCCTTCTGCTGACGACGGCGGGGCTCTCGGCCTCGGACGTCCAGCAGGTCCTCCTCGCCGGGTCGTTCGGCTCGTACCTGTCGCCGACGAGCGCGGTGCGGATCGGCCTCGTGCCGCCGATCTCGGCGCTGCGAGTCGTCAGCGCCGGCAACGTCGCCGGGGAGGGCGCCAAGATGGCGCTCCTTTCGGTTCGCGAACGCGCCGGCGCGCTTGCTTTGATCGAGGAGGTGGAATACGTCGAGCTCTCTGATCGCGCCGACTTCAACGATCGTTTCGTCGAGGAACTCTCTTTCTCTTCCTGAGCCGGTGGCGCACACCGCTGACGCCAGCGAGCGGACCGCAGTGATCGCCTGTGGTGCGCTCGCTGGTCGCGTGCGATCGGTCGCGACCCGGCGCGCCTGGCCAGTCGCCGTCTACCCACTTCCCGCTTCGCTGCACAACCGCCCGCAACGCATCGCCGACGCCGTCAGGGAACTCGCGATCACGTTGCAATCGCGCCACCGCGTCGTCGCGCTCGCCTATGCCGACTGCGGAACCTACGGCGCGCTCGACGCGGTCTGCCGCTCCCTCGGACTCACACGTCTCCCGGGAGAGACGTGCTACGACGTCCTCGCCGGACGCTCGATGATGGAACGGTTGTTCGCGAGGGAACCGGGGACGTATGTGCTCACCGACTTCCTCGTGAAGAGCTTCCACGCGACGGTGTGGAAAGGGCTAGGCCTCGATCGCCGACCCGAGCTTCGCGACGACTACTTCGGCAACTACCGGCGGGTCGTCTGGCTCGCCGAAGCGCGCAGCGCGGCGCTAGATCAACGCGCGCTCGCCGCCGCGACCGCGCTCGGGTTGCCGCTCGAAGTCATCGACGTCGGCGTTAACCGTCTCGAGCGCGCCCTCGAGACGCTGATCAAGAACGCGGCCCGGGCGTGACCCGCAAACTCGACTCCCTACGCGAACTGGTTGAGAATGCCCGTTTCGAGGTGATTCCAACGCCCACGATCGAAGAACGGATCGTGCACGAGCTGCCGACGACCCGAGCGCTGACGGTCACCGCATCATCTTCGCGGGGCCTTGACGCGACCATCGAACTCACAGAGCATCTCGTTCGACACGGCTTCCATGTCGTCCCGCATCTGTCGGCGCGCCTCATCGTCGACGAGACGCATCTGAAAGAGATCGTCGACCGGCTCGTCGTAATCGGTGTCGACGACGTCTTCGTCCCCGCCGGTGACGCGAACCCCCCCGTCGGCAAGTTCGACAGCTCGCTCGGCGTCCTTGCCGAGCTCGAGGCGCTCGGCCGTCCCTTCGCCCGCGTCGGGATCACCGGTTACCCGGAGAGCCATCCGAGGATCCTCGACGACGTCACGATCCAGGCGATGTGGGACAAGCGCCAGTATGCGAATTACATCGTCAGCAACCTCTGTTTCGACGCGGCGGTCTATCGCAACTGGGTCCGACGAGTGCGCGAACGAGGCGTCGACCTGCCGATCCTTATGGGCCTCGCCGGTCCGGTCGATCGGGCGAAACTCCTCTCCGTCGCGGCGCAGGTCGGGACGGCGTCGGCGACGCGGATGCTCCGCCAGCACGGCGCGTGGTTCGTCCGCCTGTTCACCCCCGGTGCGTACGAACCGTCCCGGCTGCTCGGTCGACTGGCCCCCACGCTCTCCAATCCCTCGTCGCGCGTCACCGGTCTGCACGTCTTCACGTTCAACCAGATCGACAAGGCCGAGGCGTGGCGGCGGTCGCTCGCGCCGGATCACAGCGCGTGAAGCTCGCCGGAGACATCCGACGACGTCCATCTTTCTTGTGTCGCCCGTCGATTCAGATTCGGGACAGTTTTCCGCAACGACCTCACGCATGGGACGAGTCCACGGGCCAGCGATGATCTCTGCTGCTGATAGTGGGATCTTGTTCGGCGCCGGCGTAGCCGCCGCGATCGTCGGCACCGCCGGTGGGATCACCTCACTGATTTCCTATCCGGCGCTCCTCCTCGTCGGCGTTCCCGCGCTCGCGGCGAACGCCGCGAACATCGTCTCCGGCGTCGCGTGCTGGCCTGGATCCGCGCTCTCGTCC
>JBAVUF010000129.1:0-5912 GCA_049696635.1 Acidimicrobiales bacterium
CCCGATCCAGCATGGGGCGGTCGCGGAAAACGTGATCGTGAAGCTCGATGCGCTGAGCGGGAAGGTCACTATGCCTGGCGACGTCGACGTGGGACTTATCTCGTGGCTTACGGTCGATGACGACCCTCGGTGCGAGTGGTGGGAGCCTGACGCGTGGTGCGAGCTGTGACGCGTTGAATTGGGCGACAACGCCGAGGGTCGACGGCCCGAGGAGAGTTGCCAGCTGCCGACCCCAACCGCAGCGAGGACGATCGCGATCGCGGCGACCGAGGCGACGCGTCGCAGCAGGAATGGATTCCCCGCGTACGCCGCTCTGAGAGCCCTCGGAGTCGCCAACAACCCTGTCGGCCGAGGCCCGCCGGGCTTTTTCGACCCTCCGACGACGTCTTCATCATTCGTCGATGGAGCTTCGGTTTCGAGGGGCGCCTGGTCTTCGAACGGATGCGAAAAGGGCGAGCTCTTCGGAACATCAGCGTCACCGAACGCGTCGAACCGCACGAGGTGGTCGATGCCGGCGGTGTCGTCGTCGGCCACAGAGGGAGACGGCGATTCGAGTCCGCGGCGATGATCTTCGCCAGACGGTCGTTCGCGCTCGCCTTGCGCGGGCGCGTCATCGAAGAGTGGCAGTTTGACCGGTTTCGGTCCCGAAGGAGCGACAACCCTGACGCGCGAACGCGAACCTAGGCCGGTCTCGCGTCCCGGTACCCGGAATCGCGGTACCGCATTCTCTGTTTGGTGAACATGAGCGCGACCGATCTCCTCCGGGCTCGGCGTGTGAACCTGTGCGATTCCATCACGGCGCTTCGCAACCTCGCCCAGCACGTCGAGCGCTCGCTGGTGTTCCTCTACGGATCGACGCTGAGACCGGCCCGGTCCGAAACGTGACCAGGTCGCGACCAGAACGACGAATCCGAGCGCGCCAAAAGCGACGCCCGCGATCATGAGGTCCTCAACCGGTCGTCACGGTCCACGCCGTCAATCTAAGCCCGCAGCCTGGTGGTTTTGTCAGCGCGGGGCCTTTTCTTCTAGGTGCGCAGCCCCCCACGTGGGATCAGGTGGTCAGGGATTGAGTTCCTCGGAGGATTCGTGCGGTCCCGGTCAGAAAGGACCGGATCCGCGACCCCCCAATCTGCGCCGATCGCCTGGTCATCCCATGCCATCCCTAGCTCGTCAGCAGGGTTGTAGTAGTTGTCGACGAGGTAGATCAGCGTCAGGTCCGTGAGCGCCGCGAACCCGTGTGCGACACCCGGCGGAACGAAGATCCCGTGCTCGTCGGGACCGAGGTCGTAGGTCTCGGTCACCCCCTCGGTGGGCGATCCGAGACGCAGATCGTGGAGGACGACCCTTGCTTTGCCCCGCGTGACGTACCAGTAATCCGCCTGATGAAGGTGGTAGTGGAGCCCGACGATCGAATTCGCGCTCTTGTCGGACCGATTGGCCTGCACCATCTCACGACCAAGCGGAAACCAAGACCGCCGATATGTCTCGACGAACCGCCCCCGTCCGTCGCCATGAACGTCAGGCTCGACGTGAAGGACGTCGCGAATGAAAGCGGATTCGGTGATCTTGGCCATGGACACCCTTTTCGAGATATGGCGATAAGTAGCCGACCGTGAGTCGTCGAAGATGTTCTGACCCGGTAGACCTACTCCTCCCTCGCTCGCGTCGAGAACGGCAGCACCCAGTCTTCACGGGTTTCTCCGTCAATCGAGAGACGCCAGTTGTAGCGCGAGGAGGGAGTGAGCGGCAGAGGTCCGAAGTTCAGAGCGAGGGCAACATCGACCGGGCTGCCTTCCGGCACCGCTTGAGGCCGGCTCACTTCGAAGTCACCGCGAACCTCAATTGGCTGCGAACCCTCGGGCGTTGGTGCCAGTACGGGTTGCCCGTCTTCGTCGACAAGGAAGAGCTCCCAATGATGAGTGCGGTCGATCTCGGTCCAATCGACGTCGACTTTGATCGCGACCGCAGACGGCGTCGGATCGGGTCCGATGAGACTCCATCCCCCGCCCAGGACGTACAGCTTCCCGTCTGCCACCTGAGCGGCGTCGCATAACAAGAGGGTCACGCGCATCGAGGCGAACTGTACCGCTGGACACCTCGCGACTCCTTCAACGTCCCGCGGTCGGAGGAGGTGGTGTGACGCGTACCGATTTCTAACCGGCGCTTTCCGAGAGCTATTCGGCAAGCTGAGAGGGTCGCTCGATACCATCTGGCGCGCGCGATAGTTCAACAACGCGGAGGAGTCACGATGACCTTTAGCGAGCAGTTCCTGTCCGAATCGGTCGCGGTCCTTCAGGGAATCGAAACGAACTCCGTCGAAGCAGTGGCAGCCGGACTTGCGAATGTGCGCGACGCGGGTGGCCGCCTCTTCATACTTGGGGTTGGCGGATCGGCGGGCCACGCGTCACACGCGGTCAATGACTTCCGGAAACTGTGTTCATTCGAGGCATATTCACCCGTTGACAACGTCTCCGAGCTGACCGCAAGGATCAACGATGAAGGATGGGACACCGCGTATGCGGAATGGCTCCGCGCATCGCATCTCTCTGGCCGCGACGCCCTATTGATATTTTCCGTGGGAGGTGGCGATGCGGAGCGCAACGTGTCAACCAATCTCGTGCGCGCGCTTGAGTTCGCGTCTGACCAGCGCGCAGCAATTTTCGGGATCGTCGGACGGGACGGCGGCTACACCGCCAAGGTGGCGAACGCCTGCGTCGTCATTCCACCTGTCTATCCCGACCACGTGACGCCACACACCGAAGGCTTGTGTGCAGAGATCTGGCATCTGCTCGTGACACACCCCTCCCTGGCGCGTTCAACGGCAAAGTGGGAGTCAGTCCGCTGATCAAGATCCGGGCGAGTACGGACACGAATTTCCTCGCTCAACCGGCTCCCGCCCGGCGAAGTCATCTAGCCGTATTTCTCGATCGCGATGGCGTGTTGGTCAACAGCCGAGTAATCGATGGAGTTCCCCACCCACCTTTGCGCCTCTCAGATGTCCTCGTCCCTCCAGGAACTCGCGAAGCGTGCGCTTCGTTGAAACGACTCGGGTTGCGGCTCATCGTGGTAACAAATCAACCCGATATCGCTCGTGGCCTATCCGATATAGAGAATGTGCAGGAAATCAACCAGTATTTGCTGACCGAATTCGACCTCGATGCCGTATACATGTGCCCGCACGACGATTCCGATGGCTGTAAATGTCGGAAACCCGCGCCCGGACTCATCACCGAGGCGGCCATCGACTTCGGAATAGCGCTTCAAGAAAGCACCATCGTCGGAGATCGTTGGCGTGACATCGAGGCTGGGCGCCGCGCGGGTTGTCGGACGATGTGGATACGACGGGAATACGCAGAGAAACCGGCTTTCGCCCCTGATGCCGTGGCGGCCAGCCTCGCGGATGCCGTGCCATGGATCGTCGCCGAGCTCGGAGAATCGCCAGGCAACCGATAGTTAGAACCTCACACGCCAGCGCGGAGCGTGACAGCGAGATCTTCACCCCGCTTCCTCAATCGGTTTCAGGCTCGTCGTTGGCGGCACGGGATTCGCGCACATCAGCTCCAACACGGACGCTGGTAACATCCGCGCTCGCATGTTTGACGAATTTTTCACGAAGATATTCGCGGACGGAGCCGACATCGAGGGGATTTTGCGCTTCGCCACGGACCCCCGCATCTCAGGTTTCACTACGAACCCCACGCTGATGCGCAAGTCCGGCATCACCGACTATGAGGACTTTGCCCGCCAACTGCTCGAGCAAGTCACTACACACCCGATTTCATTCGAAGTCTTCGCGGACGAAGCGACAGAGATCGTCCGGCAAGCCCGTGAAATCGCCTCATGGGGCCAAAACGTCTACGTGAAAGTCCCTGTGACGACGACCGCGGGCGAACCGCTGTCCGAGGTCGTACGGAATCTCTCTCGCGATGGTGTGAAGGTCAACGTCACAGCGATGTTTACGTTGCAACAGGTTGAAACGATCACCGACGCTGTCCGCGACGGCCCACCGGCCTACCTCTCGATCTTCGCCGGGCGGATTGCCGACGCCGGTGTCGATCCGGTTCCTCTCGTTCGAGAGGCGCTCGACATCATGTCTGCCGCGCCATCGGCTGAATGCATCTGGGCGTCACCCCGCGAGGTGTTGAACCTCGTCCAAGCCAACAGCATCCGCTGCCACATCATCACAATGACTCACGATCTGTTGAACAAGCTCGACGGCCTGGGCAAGGACCTCGACCAGTTCTCCCTCGAAACGGTACAGATGTTCTATCGAGACGCCGAGGCCGCCGGTTACAAGCTCTGAGATGACGGATCGCAAGCGCGGGAACTTTCCTTGCTCTTCGGGGATAACCCGGCTAATCAGCGACACGATTGAATAATCGCGATGCGACGAACGTGCATTACGGGCGGAGCCGGTTTCATCGGAAGCCACCTGACGGAGCGACTAATCGATGATGGGACCGAAGTCGTCGTTGTGGATGACTTTCGCACCGGGCATCGCGCTTTTCTTGCGAGCGTTCTCGACAATCCGAACTTCAAGCTTTATGAAGGCGACGTCCTTGAACAGCGCCTGCTCGAGGACGCGTTCTCGGGTTGCGACTGGGTCTTCCACATGCAAGCGAACGCCGACGTTCGTCGCGGACTCGAGCACCCGGTTCGAGACCTCGAGCAGAACACCATTGCCACTTCTCGAGTACTCGAGGCGATGCGGCACGCCGGCGTACCAAACGTTGTTTTCGCTTCAACGGGCTCCGTCTATGGCGAACCCGAGGTGTTCCCCACGCCTGAAGACGCCCCGTTCCCGATCCAGACATCCCTTTACGCGGCTTCAAAGCTCGCATGTGAAGGACTGATCGAAGCATATTGCGAAGGCTTTGGGATGACCGGGGTGATTTATCGTTTCGTATCGATACTCGGGGAGCGTTACACCCACGGGCACGTGATCGACTTCTATCGATCGTTACGCGCAGATCCGAGCCGACTTCTCGTTCTCGGGAATGGTAAACAGGAAAAGTCGTATCTCTACGTTCAGGACTGCGTCGACGCAATTTTGACGGCAGCGAAACACCACGAAGGAGATGCTGCAGCCCACGTTTACAACCTCGGTACTGACGAGACGATCACAGTGGATGACTCGGTGGCGATAATTGCCGCACAACTCCGCGTCTCCCCGGCGGTCGAACACACGGGAGGGATCCGGGGGTGGGTGGGTGACAGCCCGCTGATCCAGCTCGATACCTCAAGGATCCGTTCGCTCGGCTGGACTCCGAAGCTCACTATCCGCAAGGCGATCGAGCGCACCGTTGAGTGGCTCGGGGCCAACACGCAAATCTGGTCGGACACCGAATTCCCCGCGGACGCCATCCCCAGCCGAGGCATCGACTGATGAGTGTCATCTTCAGTCGCGCTCCGCTGCGCATCTCACTCGGAGGTGGCGGAACGGATCTCCCCTCTTATTACGGCGAACACGGAGGCTTTCTCGTCGCCGGCGCAATCGACAAGTACGTGTACATGCTCGTCCACACTGTCTTCCAGCGCCGCTACCGAATGAAGTACTCGGCATACGAAGAAGTCGACGCAGCCGAGGAAATTCGTCACCCGATCCTGAGAGAGACCTTGCTGCGACATTGGAGCGGCGCTCCGCTCGAGATTGCCTCGGTCGCAGACGTTCCTTCCGGAACTGGGCTCGGCTCGTCAGGTGCGTACACAGTCTGCCTTTTGAAGGCTCTCGCTCAGGCGAAGCGCACTCCGAGCACACCTCGCCGCCTCGCAGAGGCAGCCTGTCACATCGAGATCGACGTCCTCGGCGAACCCATCGGCAAGCAAGATCAGTACGTCGCCGCTCACGGGGGAATTTGCGCCTACACATTCCAGCCTTCTGGAGACGTTGAGGTCGAGCCGTTAGAACTCGA
>JBAVUF010000130.1:0-3065 GCA_049696635.1 Acidimicrobiales bacterium
GCATTCGGCGGAACTCCCCGCCGACGAGCTCGAGCGGCTGATCGCGACGTTGGAGACAGAGATGCGCCAAGCCGCGGCCGAGCTCCGATTCGAATACGCGGCACGTCTGCGGGACGAGATCCGTCGCCTCAATCGCGAGCTGGCGGAAGTCGGCTGAATAGAGGTCGTGATCTTCGGCGAAGCCGAGGGGGCGCTGGAGGTCGGCTTGCCTCCCGGGCCGGGCCTCCTCGAGCGGGCGGCCGAGTTCTTCTCCGACTCCGATCGGTTTCTCGCCGGCCCGTCCCAGTTGGTCCGATCCCGATCCGGACGGGCACATCGTCGGGAGGACCGAGTTCGTCGCCGCCCATCTCGGCGCGCCCGGTCCTCCGCGCGGTCATGGGTATCGGGAGGCACACCTCCGAGACGGGACGGCGTACGCCACCCACGACGACATCGACCACATCCGGATGCTCTTGCTCGACACCGCCAACCTCGACGGGTACCACCACGGCAGCATCGGTCGTCGACAGATGCACTGGTTGGAGGAGCGCCTCATCGAGCTGCACTCCACCTACAGATCGGCCGACGGTGAAGTGGTGACGACGACGAACGCCGATCGCGTCGTGGTCTTGGCTTCCCACCACGGACTCGCAACGCTCACCAACGCCCGCCAGGATCCCGGTGGTTTCGAGCAGGACCATCCCCGCGCGACGGCCGAGGAAGCGCGGGCGCTGTTCCACCGCTTCGGCAACGTCGTGCTTTGGCTGAACGGAGATCGCCACCTCAACGAAGTCGTCCACTGGCCGAGCCCGTACGATCCGACGACCGGTATCTGGGACGTCTCCATGGCGTCGATGGCCGACTGGCCCTGCCAAGCAAGGGTGGTCGAACTCGTCGCCGCATCGAACGGTTCGCTCTCTCTCGACGATGCTCGACCATGGGGCCGCTTCCGAACCCGAAAACGAGGACGGCAGAACCCGGCTCGCCGCGTTGCACCGAGAGCTCGCCGCGAACATTCCGGGAGCCGGACTCGAAGCGAGATGGGCGGGCGGACCTGGGGACCGCAACGTCGAACTCGTCATGCCGATGCCGTTCCCACTCTGAGTATCCCCGCCCTTGAGGCGACGGCAACCTCGCGACGCTCGCGTCGAGAGAGGTCGCCAGGCTTCGGACCTGTCAGCCTGGTTGAACGTGAGGACGTAGACCTCTCGAACCTTCTCCGCTCGAGAATCGGTGCACGCCGGGCTCGAGATATGTGACTAAAAGCCGTGGTGAACTGCGAGACCGATCATCAGGATAAGAAGCGAGCTACCCACGAGAGGACTGAGCAGATGAGCATGCCGAGCGATCTCGAAATCGCGCGCGGGGCGTCACTGAAACCGCTCGAGGACATCGCCGACGAGATGGGGATCGGATCCGAGCTCCTCGAGTTCTACGGACGCGACGTCGCGAAGGTGAGGCTTTCCGCGATCGCCCAGTTGAGGCGGGCTCCACGGGCGAAGTATGTCGTCGTGTCCGCGATCACCCCGACGCCACTCGGCGAGGGGAAGACGACGACGACCGTCGGCCTCGGCCAGGCCTTCCGGCGCATTGGCAAGAGGGCGACGATCGCGATCCGCCAGCCCTCGATGGGTCCGACCTTCGGGATCAAGGGGGGTGCGGCGGGGGGCGGATACTCCCAGGTTGTCCCCATGGAGCTGTTCAACCTGCACCTCACGGGCGACATGCACGCCGTCACCGCGGCGCACAACTTGTGTTCGGCAATGCTCGACAACGCGTTGTTCCAGAAGAACCGTCTCGGCATCGACCAGCACAAGATCACTTGGCGGCGGGTGCTCGACGTCAACGATCGCGCGCTGCGCAACATCGTCGTCGGTCTCGGTGGCGCCCAGGACGGGTTCCCGCGCCAGACCGGCTTCGACATCACCGCCGCCTCCGAAGTGATGGCGATCCTCGCCCTCTCGACGTCGCTCGCCGATCTGCGTCAGCGCTTGGGACGGATCGTCGTTGGGTACACCGCAGACGACGAGCCGGTTACGGCCGAGCAATTGCAGGTGGCAGGCGCGATGGCGGTGATCATGAGAGAGGCGATCAAGCCGAACCTCATGCAGACGCTCGAGAACACGCCGGTGCTCGTCCACGCCGGACCGTTCGGCAACATCGCGACCGGCAACTCGAGCGTTATCGCCGACTTGATCGGGATCGGCACCGGCGACTTCCTCATCACCGAAGCCGGCTTTGGCGCCGACATGGGTGCGGAGCGGTTCTTCAACATCAAGTGCCGGACGTCCGGTTTGGTGCCGGACGCGGCGGTCGTCGTCGCGACGGTGCGGGCACTGAAGGTTCACTCGGGAAAGCACCGTGTCATTGCGGGCAAGCCGCTTCCGCCAGAAATCTTGCAGGAGCACCCGGACGAGGTCTTCGAGGGTGCCGCGAACCTTCGCAAGCAGATTGAGAACATCGTGCTGCACGGGGTGACGCCGGTCGTCGCCGTCAACGTGTTCCCCGGAGACTTCCCATCCGAGCTCGATGCGATACGCACGATCGCCGCCGAGTGCGGCGTGCGCGCCGCGGTGTGCACGAACTTCACCGACGGCGGGCGCGGCGCGGTCGAGCTCGCTGAAGCGGTCGCCGATGCGGCCGAGGAAAAGAGCGCGTTCCACTTCCTCTACCCCGAATCGGCGTCGCTTCGCGAAAAGATCGAGATCATCGCGACGAGGATTTACGGAGCAGAGGGCGTCGATTACCTGCCGGCGGCGTCGACACAGATCGACAACTACGAGCGCAACGGCTTCGGCACTTTGCCGGTGTGCGTGGCGAAGACCCACCTGTCGATCACTTCGGATCCGCGCCTGCTCGGAGCGCCGAGCGGTTGGCGGTTGCCGGTGCGCGAGGTGCGGGCGAACGTCGGCGCCGGGTTCGTCTACCCGATCTGCGGTGACATGCGCACAATGCCGGGACTCGGTACGAGCCCGCAGGCGGCGAAGATTGACATCGATGACGACGGCGAGATCGTCGGTCTCGCCTGAGCGTGCACAATCTCGACGACTTCGGCTCGGCGCCGATCGGGACGTTTCTGGACGCCG
>JBAVUF010000131.1:0-45611 GCA_049696635.1 Acidimicrobiales bacterium
GCGCGCGGACTCGGCGCCGAGGTCACCGTCGTCGAGCCACTGCCGACGCCGCTCGCCCGGGTGCTCGGTCCAGAGATCGGGGCAGTAATCGCCGAGATGCACCGTGATCGCGGCGTCGAGGTTCGAACCGGAATCGGCGTCGAATCGGTCATCGGCGACGAGCGGGTCGAGGCGGTCACTCTCTCCGACGGCTCACAGTTAGCCGCCGACGTCGTCCTCGTCGCGATCGGCGTCGTTCCCGAGACGGCGTGGCTCGAAGGATCCGGACTCGATCTCGACGACGGCGTCCGATGCGACGCGAGTTTGATCTGCGGGCCGGGGATCGTCGCCGCGGGCGACCTCGCGCGCTTTCCGCACCCGCTCGCGAAGGCACCCGTGCGTTTCGAACACCGCACGAGCGCCGCCGAGCAGGGCGCCCATGCGGCGATGAGCCTGCTCGCGGGCGACGACGCCGAACCGTTCGTCATGATCCCGTACTTCTGGTCCGATCAGTTCGGCACGAAGATCCAATCGATCGGGATACCCGAACCGACCGACGACGTCGTCGTTGTGGCCGGGTCGCTCGAAGAGCACCGCTTCGTGGCGTGTTTTGGTCGGGAAGGTCGCCTCTCGGCGGCCGTCGGGTTCTCGATGCCGCGCGATGTCATGCGCTTCCATCCGCTGCTCGCGCGCAACGCGTCGTTCGACGAGGCACTCGCCGCAACGTAGGCGGAATTCAGAAGCTGATCGCCGAAAGCGCCGGCACCATCTTCAGCGCGCGTTGACGCGCATCGAACCAGCGCAGGCGATCGAGATGGCGTGTGGGCTCAACAGTTGAAATGGGCCGAATCACCGACGCGGCCTTCTCGAGGGAAGACCAGACGCCGAGTGCCGTGCCCGCGGCGAACGCCGCCCCGAGGGTCGTTGCCTCCGCGACGGCAGACGGAACGACAACCCGGCGCGTCGCGTCAGCAACCAGTTGGACGAAAGTCTGATTCGCGCTCATGCCGCCGTCGACGTGCAACGCGTCGACCTGGAGGTTGCCGTCCGCCTCGACCGCCTCGAGCAGGTCCGCGCTCGAGTGGGCGATTCCTTCGAGGACCGACCGGACGAGTTCGGCCCGGGTCGTCGACGCACTGAGGCCGAGGAACGCGCCGCGCGCCCCCAGGTCCCAGAGGGGTGCCCCGACGCCGTTCAGCGCCGGGACGAAGAACACCCCACCGGAGTCGGCGACCGAGGCAGCAAGCGCATCGGTTTCGGTTGGCGTTTTGACGAGGCCGAGCCCTGCGATCCAATCGACGCTGGCGCCGGCGGAGAGCATCGCCGCCTCGAGCCCCCAGGTGGATGCGCCGTCGGCGCGCCAGGCGATGATCGGAAAGGTCCCATGGTCGCCGCGCGCGACGAAGTCCGGTCGCGAGGAGGTGAGACAGTCGAGCATCGCGCCGGTGCCGAACGTCACCTTTACCTGGCTCGGACGCAGACAGCCTTGCCCAATCAGCGAGGCCTGCTGGTCCCCGAGCAGACCGCAGATAACGGGCGCCCCCGGCAAGGCGACGGCCTCTCCGACGGCACCTAGTGAATCGACGATCTCGGGCAGTATCCGGCGCGGGATGTGCAGCTCGTCGAGCACGGCGTCGTCCCAGTCCGAGACGTCGGGTCGTACGAGCCCGGTGATCGCAGCGTTCGACGCGTCAGTGACGTGCGTCTGCCACCTCGTCAACGCTGCGGTGAGATAGCTCTCGACCGTTCCAAAGCAAAGGTCCAGTTCGCGGGCCGGATCGAAGCGATCGAGCAGGTCGGCGAGCTTCGTCGCCGATTGGTTGGGCGAGATGCGGAATCCCTTCGCCTGCAGGGCGAGGCACCGCCCAGCGGTGCGGACGTCCTGCCAGGAGATCGCCGGTGCCACCGGTACGCCGTCGGCTCGTCGCCAGACGACCGTCGACGCACGTTGAGCGGCGACGCCGACGCAGTCGACGGGTCCTGATCGATCGATCGCCTTGGCGGCGGCCCCGAGTGCCGTCCCGACGACCTCGGCCGCCTCGAATTCGACAAGCCCTGGACCCGGCCGTTTGGGGATGATCGCCGCGCGCACGATTGTGGCGATCGCGCCGTCGTCCCCGACGATCGCAGCGCGCAGGGACGAGGTTCCGACGTCGATGACGAGGACGTTCACGTTCAGCTGACCTCAGCGAAGGCGACGGCCGGCAATGGCGAGGATCCAGACTATTGGCGGGATGCTATTTACTTTTGGGCGCGACTCTGGCAAAATAGTGCACCCACCTGCGGGCCGACCTCGCCCGTCGTTTGGTAATCCTGGCACGTCGCGCTCTCCCGGGCCGTCCGCGCCGAGATGAATTCGGCGGAGCAGAGGAAGGCGTGGAGGGGGGAACAGTAAAAGCGTGACGAGAGAGCGTTGTCCCGATGACGGTGAACTGGCGGAAACGGTCGGCATGCCGGGGTCTCGATCCCGAGATCTTCTACCCGGCGACCGATGAGGAAGCTGACGAAGCGAAGGCGATTTGCGCCATCTGCCCGGTGCGGCAGATGTGCCTCGAACACGCGCTCGCGGCGCGCGAGCGCGAAGGGGTTTGGGGCGGCCTGACCGAGCGCGAGCGACGCCGCGTGGTCCGACAGCGCCAGAAGACGGCGTAGCGGCTCCGCCGGTCAAGCTGACCGGCGACGGGCGAGCGTTGTCGGTCCTTCGCTCCCGCCCGCAGGCAGTATCGGCCAGAGGACCTCGAACGAGCGAGCCATCTTCTGGCCCCATCCGAGGTCGACGCCGCGTTCGACGAAGGCAGCGAGCACCGACGCCGTCGTTCGCGCGTCACCTAGAGCGGTGTGCGCGTCGGTTCGCGTAAAGCCGAGTCGAGTGCACACCGCCGCAAGGGTTCGTGAACCGGGCGGCAAGTTGGTGCACGCGAGTTCGCGGGTGCAGATCGAAGCTGTGCCGAGTTGGGGGAATCGCGTCCCGACTCGACTGAACTCGGCGGCAAGGTGAGCGAGATCGAACAGGATGCAGTGTCCGACGATGACGGTCCCGCGCAGTCTGCGCACGATCTCGCCTATGACGTCGGCGAAGCAAGGTGCACCGTGCAGGCTGGCACGAGAAATGCCGTGTAACCAGCTCGCCCCGATCTCTTCGGCGCCGGAAACGGCGATCAAGCTCGACCACTCGTCGATCACGTCGCCTTGACCTGAGCACGTCACGATCGCGCACTCGACGACTCGGGAGCTCTGCGGATCGAGCCCGGTCGTCTCGACATCGACCACCGCGAATCTGGCTGTCATCGCTCCCTCAAAAGCGGGGAGATCGATTGTCTCGACCGCGTAAGCCGAGGTCAGCACGATTGGAGTGTAGGAGGGGGCTATTCGCGCAACGGGGATGGTAGGGGCGTTCAGCAGGGAGTGGGGTTCCAAGTCACGTGCGTGGTCTCGTCAACGATCGGCGCGCCTGGAAGGACAGAGAGTCCCGCTGCGAGGGCGACGTGCACTTTCGGCAGTAACGACGCGGTTGATGACGTCGTCCCGACGGTCAGCAACCGGGCTAGGACGATGTCATCAGCGCGCGTTGAAGGAGCGGTGACGCGTTGACTGGTGCCCAACTTCGCCGCGACGGTCGGCAGTGTGGTCTCGGAGAGCTGAGTTCTCGAGAATCCCCGGAAAGTCTCGGCGAGCGACAACAGCTTGGACTCGGACAGCGTTTTGTCGACCGTGAGGTTCCCGACCACGGCTGAAACGAGATTGTTCAACTCGACGGGGTCGAACACGATCCCGCCCGTTGACGTCACCGTTGCCGCGAAAACAGCGTCCTCTCGGGCGATCGAGCTCGACGTTCCCCGCAGGTCGGCGCGCCAGGCGCCGTTCGCGAAGTAGTAGAGATGCCGGCTCTCAAAGAGCGCCTCTGCTTGCGAGCCGGACACGAGCAGGCATCCACTCCTGTCGATCGACAGACCGCTGAACGCATCGCGCACCGGGTTCGCGAACTCGAGATGGACTCCGCCGAGCGCGCCAACGACGGAGCCGACGCCCGAGAGCTTGAGCGACAGGTAGTCGGTGATCGGAACGTGGAAGTCCGTTGAGATCGTCTGCACGAGAGACCCCGGTCCGGATTCGAGCGCTTCGGCGATCGGGCGTGTCACCGTGACCGACGATCCCACAGTGGTCATTGTGACTTCGGTTTGGTCGGGTATGGCGACGAGTCGGACGCGGTGCATTTTCGGATCGATCCGGGCCAGCAGAATCACGGCCGCGAGGTACCTCGTGTTGCGCCGGCCACGGGAATCCGAAGCTGGAGACGTCCCGACGATCAGCACATCGAAGGGAGCGCCGGCGGGCACAGACACGAGGCCCGGAATCGCCGCCCGGTCGAGCTCGTGGTACCGCCAGAACGCGTAGGCGAAGGTCGCGATGCCGAGGAGGATCAGGATGACGACGAGCAGAATCGTCCCGATCAGCACCCGTCTCGGCCAGCGGCGCAGGCCGGCGTGGTAGCGGTGACCCCGTGATCGGCGATCGTGGCCCTCGCGCCAGGCATCAGGAGCGGTGAGCGGTGCAGTCGGTCGCCGGCGCCAGGCCAGCCGGCGCTGCCACCAGCCTCTGAACCGCGAGTTGGTCGGCAGACGTCGGGGCAGGTCAGCGGGCATTTCGCCGAAGGATACTTGTGGGTGGGGCGCTGGCTTGGGCGGTTGTGTCGACGCGCATCACATTTCCCTCATATTTTCTGTGCACGCCGTGCACACTGAGCGGCGAGCATGGCGGTGCAAGGCGACAGGCATGGGGGGACGAAGGAGTTTTCGGTGGTAGCGCACGTGTCACGTTTCGCGCGCCTTTTCGCGGTCGCCGCGCTCGTCTCGATCTTCCTCACGGCAACGATCGCCGCGGCGGCACCGCATCGACGGCCGGTCGGCCAAGGCCTGGGGGATCCTTCGGCTGACTCGACCGTTCCACAGATCGCGCCGGGACAAAAGGCCGCCAAGGTCCGCGCCTGGATCGAGCACGCGATTTCCATTCGCCTTGTCGCGCTACGCGGCGCGAACGCTGCGGCCACGTCGCGCTCAGCGCTCACCGCTAACGATTGGTCCCTTTTCGGCGCACAGATCGCGACCGATCGAGCGGGACTCGTGACGCTCGCGAACGGTGTGCGAACTGACTCCACTCTCACGCAACTACAAGGCGCGATCACCGCGATGATCACTGAGTACCGAGTGTTCAGCGTGGTGGTTCCCCAGGTCCAAACGACGATCCACATCGACGGCTACCAAGCGACGATGGATAGCCTCGAGCACACCGAAGTGGAGATTTCCGCAGCCGTTACCACCGCGAGCGCGCTCGGCGATCCGCACGCGGTGCAGCAGGCCTACTCGGCGCTGGTCCATGTCGTGCAGTCGGGGGTCAGTGCGCTGCTGTCGGCCCATGCCTCAGTTGTCAGCCTCACCCCATCGTCGTTCCCACAGGCGGCGCAGACCTTCCAGTCGGCCGAAGCCACCCTCGCGACGGTTCGCAGCGACGTCCAGACAGCCCACGGCGACATCGACGAGATCGTGCAGCTGTTGCGCAAGCGGCTCGGGTCGACGGTCTTCACCGGCGGGACCTAATCGACAGCGACGAGTACGCCGCTGGGACGTCACCGAGTGTCCGGCGGTTGTAGATAACGGCGAAGGCTCCGAAGCCCGGCGGACGCAGCGCCGCGCCAGTCCATCCGAGGGCGGTTCCGTGCCCGCTCGTGCGATTCGTCCGATCCGAGCATGATCCGCAGGCGCGCCAAACCGAAGATCGATTCGAAGGTGCGCCGGATCACCGACGAACGCGGTGGTCGCAGCTCGCATACCTCTGCCGGAAGCTCTTCGACCTTCAGCCCAGCCCGCATCGTTCGCACGATGAGTTCGACGTCGAACAGGCTTCCTCGCGACACGGTTTCATCGACGAACGGGCGAATCGAGGCGGCGCGAAACAGCTTCATCCCGTGTGCGTCGGAGAGTTCAAGTCCGATGAGTACCCGTGTTGCCGAGGCGAATCCCGCCGTGAGGATCCGACGGAGAAGCGAGCGTCGATCTGAGGCGCCGGGAGCGCGCTTTGACGCCACAACGACATCTGCACCGCCCGTATCAATCCGCTCGAACGCGGCGTCGAAGAACGCGAAGTCGTAGTAATCGACGTCGAAGGTAGCGACGATGGTGCCGGTTGCGATCCGCAAGCCCTGCGCCAGCGCTTCGCCGTAGTCCGCGCGCGGAAGCGAGACGACGCGCACCGACGAAAGCTGCGACGCGAGGAGACGGCTCAACCTCAGCGTTCCGTCGCGCGAACCGTTCTCGATGACGACGATTTCAAAGCTGCGTCCGCGCTGCTCGAGCCCGGTCACGAGGTTCGTGAGCGTCGATCCGATCAGCATTACCTCGTTGTGCGCGGGCACGACGACAGAAACGTCCGGGTGACGCGTTGCAGCTGTATCGGGTGCCACGGGCCCGCTCATTCGCCTTCGTGGGTTCCGAACCACTTCCGCCACGGCTCGTCAGGATCGAGACTCTGCGATCGGACGCCCCTCGGTCCGAACAGAGGCGACTGAGGTGGCTCTTCACCCCCGTCGGCCGCGGGGCCGTCGCCGTCGTCTGGGCCGTCGCGGTCAAACGGGACGAGGGTGTCGCTTTCTGACTCCGGCGCCGGCTCCGGGTCGGGGGACGGCGGATTCCCGGAGCGGACGAGCGCGACCGCTCCCGCGATCCCCAATCCCGAAGCGCTTACACCGAGCCAATCGATCGTCGTCGACTGGTAGTCGAGCACGACGTGATGCCGGTGCGGGACGACGACCATCAGATTCGGCGTCGCCTCGTACGGGCCGCTCGCGCCGTCGGCGACCCAGTTGGGGAAGTAGGGCACCTTCACCAGCACCGGCTTGTCGAGCGAGGACACGTCGAACGAGAACGTGCTGTTGCCGTAGTGGACGTGCGAGATCGCCGTCGGGACGATCGAACGTGCGGCGGTCGGCTCGACGAGTGCCCCGGCCACGACGCGCTGCCAGGCCTTCGGACCGCTCGAGACGATTTCTACCGGCCAATCGGACTCCAGTTGGTACCAATCGATCGCCGTCGTCCATTGCCACTCGTGGTAGCTGAGGTTCTCGACAACCGGCAGGTACCTGAGCGGTTCGACAAGGGTCGAGTTCCGGATTTCGTAGAGCGCCCAGCGATCTCCGGTGTACGCGTACGTCGCTGCTTTCGATGCGTCGTCGACGACGTTCGCCGACTCTGGCGTCGAGGCGATCTCTTGGAGGGCCGGATCCTTCGCCGCCGCGGCTTCGACGGTCGGTGAGGAGGCGAGAAAGTACTTCACGCCGGTCAACTGCAAATGCCGGATCCCGTCCGCGACGTCGAGCGATTGGTAAGGGAGGCCAACGACGGGATTCGAAGCTTGCAGCGAGAGTTCCGATTGGTCGAGAAAGTGGAAGTGGTTCGTCGTCGACGACTCGTAGTAGAGACCTTCTGCGGAACCGATGCACCCGTGGGTCCACATCGGGAACGAAAGCGGGACGAGCGTGGAGCCAAAGACGTTCTGGGTGTTCGGGGAGTACTCGTAGTCAAGGTTCCCGCAACCGTGAATCGATGCCGCGCTCTCCAGCATCGCCACGACCCGCTGGAACTGCGGCCAGCCGGGCTTGGCCTGGTAGCCCGAGTAGTTCCAGATAGCCCAACCGTCGACAGGGTTCGTCTTGCCGGTGAAGTCGACGAACGGCAACACGCCGAGCCATGCCGCGATGAGACAGATCACAGTCGCGGAACCGAGGATTGGGGTGACGAATTCGTTCGCCGAGGCGACGCCGATCAGACGGAATGCGACGCGACCGAGCTCGGCGACGGCGTACGCGGCGAGCAGCGCGGTCGTGAGGAACCAGAACGGCAACCATCTCCCGTTGTAGACGAGTCCGTCCGGAAGCCAGACGAACGCGGCGACGCTCGCGGCGGCCAGAACGCCGATCACGATCGCGCGGCGGTGCCGTCGGTGGATGGCGAACAGGAGCCCGGCGACCGCGAGCCACTGCACGATCTGCTCGGCGTTACGCGGGAAGAGCTGGTCGTAGACGGCGCCGACGCGGTTGTAGTTCATCGACGACGAATAGTGCAGGTAACTTGCGAACGGCAAGAGCCAGAACGCAGCCAAAAACGCTCCGACCGCACCGACGACGAAGAGGTCGAAAAGCGCGCGTCGCGACGGCTTCGAAATCGCGATCACTAATGCCGCAACCGCGGCGAACAACCCAGGCACCACGTGGCAAAGGAGAGTCACAGCGAACAAGATCGCGGCGAGCCAACGAAGCCGCCCGGTGCGCTGGGCATAGGTGAACACGCCGAGAAACAACAGCGCGAAGGTGACGGCAAGGCTGAAGGAGAATTCTCCGGCGAGCATCGAGGCGAGCGTGCCACCGTCGATGTTCCACGAGTAGTAGACGGATGAGTGCGGGTACGACGGTGCGAAGAGAAAGAGGTACGGGATCGTTGCCGCGGACATCAGTGCTGGAACTGGCCGACGAAAGCCGCTCAACCTCCCGAACGCGTACGCGGCGAGGGGGAGGAAGGTGACGCCGAGGATCGTCGTCACCTTGAACGCCACGGCGTACGACATGACGAGGGTTAGCGCACTGGCGACGACTGCAGGGAATGGGAAGTAAAAGACATAAAGCGGGAAGCCACCGAACCATTCGGGATCCCAACCCGCCAGCCTCCCGTTGGTGATGAGGTGATGAACGAAGTAATTGACCGCGACAACGTGAGCAGCGGTGTCTCCGCCGACGTCCATATTCGGACCAAAGACGAGATTGAGATGGAGCTGTGCGAGGACGAACGCCGTCGTTCCGGCGACGATGAGAAGCGTGGCGAGCGACCCCGGTTCCAGCCATCTAGGGCTGCGCGGGCTTTCCGCGACCGCTTCGTGCTCAACGAGGTCGTCGAGTCGATGGCGCGCGCGACCCGTCGTCGGGGGGGCGACCATCACGGTGATCCTACCGAGGAGCGTTTTTCATTCTCGGTCATGAAGTGGCCGGTGAGCAGGCACTCGGTGGTAGGGTGCGCTCTCTCGGGCCGTTGGCGCAGTCCGGTAGCGCACTTGCATGACACGCAAGGGGTCAGAGGTTCAAGTCCTCTACGGCCCACCCGAAACGTCCAGGTCAGACATCCATCTTCCGATGTGCAGTTCGCATGGACCCCCGCTGGGGGCACTGTTGGGGGCAATTGGGGCCGGAATGCTGCCTGTGGGGCGCTGTGTGCGAGCGGCTATTCTCGCCGATCGTGCGCAGGTACTCGGACACGATCATCAGTTACGAATGGCCTGGCGAATGGCCTGCCGAAGATGACGAACTCCCCGTCGGAACGCCAAGTCTTGAAACGCAAGGTCGGGTTATCTACTTACTGCCGAATAAGGGCGTGATCCGAGTCCGACCGAGATTCCCGACTCGCGATGGTAAATCCCACGTGGCGTTGATCTCTGGGCGACTTGCCGCTCTGCTGCGCGTGTTGCTCCAACTCGCTCTCGCTGCCCAAGGCCCATTTTCCTGGCGAGCGGAGTTCAATGACGAGAACTGCCCCGCCCCACCGCCATTAGTCGGAGCGCGAACGTCGACGGCTCCTCCACGCGCAAATGCGACTCGTGCCCAGGTGGAACTGCTGACCGTCTAGCGACCCCTCTTCCTCCCCCTGGTTCTTCGCGAGGGGTCGGAAAGGAAGAGTTGTGGCGGTTGGTTCTAAACAACCTCCTTATTCGAAGCGCGCCGATCGACGTAAGAGCGGAGCGCGGGTTCGTAAGCGCGTCGTCGCTGTACAGCCCGTGCACGAACGGATGGCGCTCAACGTCAACGAGGTTGCTTGGGAGCTTCATTGCTCGCCAAACACTGTCTGGTCGTTGATCCGCAACTGCACGCTTCCGAGCTTCAAGGTGAACCGCAAGAGGTTGGTGGCGCGGATCTGTCTCGAAAATTTCATCGCGCAGGGTGGGACCGAGCGGGTGATGACTTTTGCAGAACCCTCGCGGGGTTCTGAAATCGGAGCGCAAGAGGAATCTGATGTGGCCTACAAGCCGCCAAACACGCGTGAACTCTTCGAGGTGCACGCAGACATCAAAGGACAACGGCAATGAGCAAGTACGAGTATCCGCACACTCTCGCTGCTGCGAAAGAACGCGAAGGTTCGGAATGGAAGCTGGCTGACGGGATTCTTAGTGACGTTGGCCCTCGAAGTTCCACAAGTGCATTTCGTGACTGCGCCGCATACCTGAAGGAAAACGACATCGAGTACAAGGTCGACTACCTGAGGGATCTTTATCAAGCCGCCAAGCAATTCAAAAAAGGTGCCCGGGCACCTTATTTGCCGTGGCTTACGCCACGCTTGGCGCACGAAGCCGGGACACCCGTAGTCGTCAAACGAGCGATCGAAGCAAAGAAAGACAAAATAGCGGAAGAGAAAGGTGGTGCCGTTTTCACACCGCCAACTAAGCGTGAGTTACGGATGATGCGAAGCACCATCAATCAGCACGCCGCCATAACTGAAGGTCTGAAGATACCAACGAAACAGGCGAGACAAAGCTCTGCAAACGATGCGACACCGTCTGAACTCAGTCTCGCCATCGACTTTCTCGGTCTGAAGATCCTCATCAACGAAGCCGAGCAGAAGGTGCGGCGATACATAAAACGGTCTGCGAGCTTCGAAATGTCCAAACGTCATCGCGACTACCTGTTATACGAACTCAACGACTTGCAGGAAACACTGAAGGTCGCTTTCGAGGTCACTGAGAATGGAAACGCCGTTTCCGAAGAGGCTGCAACATTCCTGAGAGGAGCCTGACGTTGGCAATCGAAGAAGAAGAAGAAGAAGAAGAGCAACGAAAGGCGGCCGATGACCACGTTGCTCCCGACTTTGGGAGCAGAGATGTGAGTAGCGACGAGTAGTTGAACGCCCTGCTGAGGGTGTCAGCAGGGCGTTCAGTACCCAAAACCACGAGAGAGGTGTTGAGCAGTGCCATATTCACCCGGCGGTGTATCACCGTCAATCTCGCCCGCCGACGGCGCTCGACCGATTGAACTGCTCATCGAACGCCTGGAAGGTGTCGGGAGCACGGTCAGCGAGACCGGAACCGGCTTTATGGCCGATTGCCCCGCCCACAATGATCGACGTCCGAGCCTCTCGATCAGCGAAGGCGACGAGGGCAAAGCGCTCCTCACGTGTCATGCCGGTGCGACACTGAGGACGTTCTTCACGAACTCGGCCTTCAGATGGTCGACCTTTTCCCGAGCCGTCGCATCGACAACATCTACGTGTACTTCGATGAGGACGGAAACGTCTCATTTCAAGTGGTTCGCACCCGGCCGAAAGGCTTCTACTTTCGACGACCAGACGGTAACGGTGGGTGGATCGACGACATGCACGGCGTGCGCCGCATTCCCTACCGCCTCTCGGACATTTTTGATGCCATCCACGCCGATCAAAGGATCTTCATCGTCGAAGGCGAGAAGGACGTCCAGAGGCTCGAAGATGAAACGAGCGAATACGCGACATGCAACCCCGGTGGCGCGGGGAAATGGCGATCCGAATACAACGCGTATTTCAAAGGTGCGCAGGTAGTCATTGTCCGTGATGAGGACGAGGCAGGAAGGAAACACGCCTGGCACGTCGCTCAACAGCTTGAGCGCGTCGCCAAGTCAGTGAAAGTTGTCCGCCCGGCGAACGGATGCCACGATCTGTCTGACCACTTCGACGCTCGGTTTGGTCTGCAACGTCTCGTTCGAGTTCGGCCGAAGTCGTCGAACACCAAGGCACGAGGATCGACCGACGAGACGCAAACCCGAGGAAACCGGAACGCTCGAACCGAAAGAGCGAACCATCCAAAACGACCAAACATGGCTCGCCAACTCGTCGAACTGGTGCGCGGTTCGTGCGAGGCGTTTCGACACAAAGACCAGATCTTCGTTTCGGTCAAGGTGGATAAGCGTCACGAGACGTGGCTTCTTCACGACCGAAGATTTGCAGCATGGATCGCCGGAGAGTGTTTCAAGCGGAAGAAGGGAACCCCGACTTCCACAGCCATCGCCACTGCTTTGCTACTGATCGAGCACCAGGCGCTCTTTGAAGGCAACGAGCGTGAGGTGTACCAGCGGATCGCTCCCGGCCCGAGCGGTTCAGTCCTTGTGGATCTAGCGGACGGCTCCGGACGCGCGGTGCAGATCACGAAACTCGGATACTCAGTTGTAGATGATCCCCCGGTTCACTTCCTGCGCCCTCGTGCCATGCTCCAGCTTCCTGAGCCTGAGCAAGGCGGCACCCTCGAAGACTTCCGCGACTTCCTGAACACAACCGACGATGGCTACGTGCTCTTGATGGCGTGGTTAATTGGTTCGTACTGCCCGTGGGGTGCGTATGCAATTTTGGATCTGCACGGCGAGCACGGTTCGGCGAAAACAACTACGGAGAAAGCGCTACAACGGTGCTCGGATCCAAATAAGGGCGAATTGCGTGCGGCTCCAGGCGACTTGCGCGACCTGGCTATCGCCGCTCAGAACTCACGAGTTCTTGCTTACGACAATTTGTCGCAGATCCCACCCTGGCTTTCGGATGCTCTTTGCCGCATCTCGACCGGTGCAGGATTCGCGACGCGCCGAATGTATCGCGACGACGAAGAGATCATCTTCTTTGCGCGCAGACCAGTCATGCTCAACGGTATCGAGGAACTTGGTACGAGGGGAGATCTACTCGATCGCATGCTGCTCGTGATGTTGCCACCCATCTCAGAAGGCGACCGCGAAGATGAAAAGAGTTTCTGGGACCGTTTCGAGCGTGCCTGGCCACGTCTTATGGGGAGCGTGTTCGATGCTGTTTCGCTGGCGCTACGGAAATATTCGACGTTTGACGGAACCGAACTTCCGCGCATGGCCGATTTCGCCAAGTTCGCGCTAGCAGCATCACCAAAGTTTGGCGGGCAGGACAAACTGCTCCGTGCGATCAGGAGGAATACGGCTCGCGTCGACGAGCTGAGTTTCGAGTCGAATCCCGTCGCCGACCCGATCGAACAATTTGTCGAGGATGCTCCGGGTCATGTTTGGACTGGAAATGCGAAAGCGCTTCTATCCGAACTCAACCTGCATCGATCAAGATGCGACATGCCTCCAACGGGTTGGCCGCGGTCACCTCGGGGGTTGAGCGGAATGTTGCGTCGACTCAAGCCCACCTTGAGAGGGCGCGGAATCAACGCGGAGTTTCGAGATCGCGGCAGACAATGGACTCTCGACGGAAGCAAGCGATTCGACGATCGGAAACCGCAAAGGAAACCCACACGCCAAACAACACACGACTAGCTCTTCCGTCACGGTCGTCACGGTCGTCACGGTTGAATTCCCTTCTGAAACTGGGGATCAATACACACGTTGAACGCCTACGTCTCAGCTCGGGGTATTTCCGGGAGCGAAAGACGGTCCGGAATGACCGTGACGACCGTTACCACCGTGACCTCCGTCTAGAAGGCGTCATGTCCAGAGATAGTTACTCGCTGGTGGCTGTCCACGTGGAGTAATGGGTATTGCTCGACTTGGAGCAGTTGGTGTTCAAACATGCTTTGCGAAACTGACCGGGAGAGAGCTGCGCCTCGTGCTGCAAACAAGCAAATGCTTCGTGTTTTGTGACGCGAGACTTAGGGGTGATTTGTGTCGCGTTCTGATTTGGGGGCAGCTTTCCTGCCTTCGTCGACACGTACTTCGAGACTGTCGCAGATGTAGCAACTGCAAACGGGTCGAGCGACGTCTGTTTTGCACTCTCTCTCAACCGGGATATAGCTGCTCGACCGCTGCGCGAGTCGCCCTGACCCTGCCTTCATGTGTGGCTTTGCCCAGAGATCGAACGTGTAACCCCCACCCCAGCCGACGGCTTCGTGGCGGGATTGTTTCCTCGTCGACACGGATCTGAACCGGTTGGCGCAGCGTGGTCGTATCGCCAAACACTTCGGAAGGATGGCGATCAAATACTCCGCGAAACAAGGCACAACCCTGGCGTGAGCTGAACGTGCCGCCATTGTGGTTTCGAACGCGTCCCGGCGGCTACCGTTGAACGTCGAAGCGGACAGTTTGCGGTGGAGGTATTGACTCGTGGGGGAGATCACCAAGTCCCGCTCTGCGATGACCGCGTTGACAATCGCGGCCGGTATCTGGGCGCTCGCTTTAGTTTTCCAAGTAATCCAATACGCGACATTCGCGAGTGTGAGCGATGAGTCGGCCTTCACCAATTGGCAGCATGCGTGGAATTGGCTGGAGTTCACCAGCTCCGTCATTGCTCTCGTTGCAGTGTCGCTGGTCGCGTGGTCACTCGTAATACGTAACGAGCGGACGGACCTAGCCGAAACAGCAGTGGCGGCGGTTGCGACCCTCCTTTTCGCGATCGGCGTTCTCGCATTCGCCTCTTCGACGTCGTCGTTCACGGCGGCTGACGTCATTAGCGCGGTGGGGATCGGGGGATGGGCTTTGCTCGCACTGGCTCGCGCGGCCCGGATTAACCTCGCCGAGCAGCGCGGTCAAGTTTCTCCGGGAAGGAATTCATTGACCCCGCCCTGGCTGATAGTCGCGGGCAGCCTCGTGCTTCTCGCTGTCTCATGGGGACTACCCGTGGTCACAACCGATCAGGGCGTCAGCATCGCATCTGGAATTCTTCGGGCACTCGGGGCTGGCGGTCTCGCAATCGCACTTGCGGTGGCACGGTCGAGTGGAGTGCTAGTTACGCGATCGGTGGCACTCGCCATCGGCGGACTCGCGTTCGCAGTCGCCACCGGCGTCGCGATTGCGGTTGTCGCGGCCATTGTCTTTACTCCGTCGGGCACTCTCACGGGATTGCGGATCGGGGTGTCGCTCGCAGCGGCATTCGAGGCTCTCGCGTTCATCATGTTCGGACTCGCTTCGTGGACTCGGGTTGGCGAACTCGTGGTGGCGTCATTCCACTCAAGCGCTGGTACTACCCCTGCTGCCTAGTCACAAGCTCGTATTCGAGAGTGAATCGGTCACCGCTAGCGACTGGCCCGTTGACGGCTGTGCAGCCCGCTTTTCAAGGTGCGAACATGAAAGTTGATCGAACGCAGCTTTAGACCCTCGGACGCATCGCGATCGAAATGCGATCAAACTCGACTCCACGGAGATTGACACCGTGATTCAAACTGCAACCGACGCCAGCGATTCCGTCAAATGCAGCTTTTGCGGCAAGTCGCAGGATCAGGTCAAAAAGATCGTTGCCGGACCCAACGATGTCTTCATCTGCAACGAGTGCATCGATCTTTGCGTGCTGCTCATGACCGAGCCTTCCGGCCACGCTGGGTGAGGTGTCAAATCCGCCGTCAGCTGCGGTAATCTGAAGTGTCTTATCACGACGGCCCGAGGGACATGGCCCTTTGACGGTCGGGCAACCAGCTCATTGAGCAACGGTGCCAACGCCATGCGATAAGGAGACCAAAGTGACAACCATCAGTACCGACCCTCTCGTTTCTGGGCGTGCATCCCGCGAACTCAGTCATCGAAACGGAGCCAACCAAGCGAGGGCGGCAGCTACACCGAAGAGTCCGGCCCAGTACCTCGTTCGAAGACTTCGGAGCGTCTTGTTCGACCTCCGCCTCGACCAGCTTCTCGCGGGGTGGGCGTCACCGATTTCGACTGGACTTAGGTTTCAAACATTGACGTTGAAAGAAGCCGAAGCGTTAGTACGCGCGCTTGAGGACGTAATCGGATATCGGAGTCCGATATCAACGCATCCAAGCCCAGGGTCGAGACAACTCCGACTGTTCGATATTGATTCCAAATGACGGAGCGATCGCCCGATCCCCAGCGCAGCCTTTTTACTCCTCGTCGGAATCGAAGTCGTAAACGAGATTCGGAGACCGGATTCTAAAGACTTCGGCGCTGCGAGCGTTACAGCGCTGGCCACACGGTTCACTGGATCCAGGCAAATCGGAGTGCTGGCAAGCCGCACCGACTCGGACGATTGGTCGCAGTCGACGACAACGTGATCACGGTCGACTTTGGAGACGAGATCAAAAAGTACCGAAATCACGACGTCGAACGGCTCGTCGAGATCATCGGGATCGGCGGCGACGTTCGTATAAATGACGAGTTCGTCATCCCGCTAAGCGGAAGGAACAACCGCGGCGGATACTGCTTTTCGATCGCAGATGCGGAATGGGACTGGGAACCGTGCGACGACACACCGCTCTCATCAATGTCGCCCGACGCGCTCGCTGCCCGTCTCAAGAGTCATGAGGGATTCTCTGTTCCCAGTCGTTCTGTCCTTCGTGCGGCCAAGCGTTCCTCAAAACACTGAAACCCTGGAACTCGAAAGGAAACCAAGAATGAACCAGAACTCTGTGGGTCTTCCCTATCCGCCTCCCGGTGATCAACCTTTGCAACAGCGTCCTGTAGATCCTGTGCCGTACAAAGGTGGTCCCCGAAACAAGATTGTGCGGAACGTCTGGTTGTTTTTCAACTTAGTCTTCGCTTTCGGCATCGCTGTTTGCGCCATCGGTGCTTACGTGGAAAGCAAACATCCCTACCACAACAACGCTATGGGCTGGGCCGTGACGATGATCTTCTTCATCTTTGCATTCGTTTTTTCGGTGATCCTGTTTTATTGGTTGCCGTGGTTTGATCGGCAAGTGACAACGGTGATGCAGCCGATGCCGACCGCAGGTCAGATCTACGACGCTTTCGTGCAAACCGACGGCTATCCGCCGTCTGCGAATCAGATCGCACAAGTGCAAACACGGATCCGCAACGAGAAGTTGCTAGCTGGTGGTCTTGCGTTCGGTTCGCTTTTCCTGGCCGGGCACTTTGCGGACATCGCCAGAAAGTAGCCCTGGGCGAAGCGGCAAGGAAACATCGCCGGTTCGTCAGGCGACCTCACCTCGCTGTGCGACAGTAATCCGATGGACGAGAACCTTGAGGACCGGGTCAGTCGTTTGGAAGGGTCTGTTTCAAGCCAAGCCGATGTGCTCTTCGACTCTCTCACGGCGCTCCGCGAAGCGTGCAACCTGCTTCTACTTGCACTCGATCGCCACGCGGAAACTGGAGTGCTCAAGGGAAGCGAGAACCTGCCCAAAGACATTGCCCCACGTTTGCAAGCTGCGATCGCTGCTCTTCACAAATCTGAACCGTGAACTTGCGAGACGTCCGCCCGTGGCACCATGTGTCCCTGATCGTCGAATTCAGTTGTCGGATGGCCGATTTCGACAATCTCCGACTGGCGGGCGCGCTTTAGTAGTCCGCAAGTTCCGATTTGGGCGAGGGTGCCGAGGGCGGCGCTGCCCTAAAGAGGCTCGCTCTCGGCCTGTCTGATCGCGTCGATGATGACAGGCTGCAGGAATTGCTCGATGCCGAGTACATCGACCGAGAGATGAGAGCGGTCGTGCTCGACGAGCATTGGTACGAGGCCGAGGACACCGCCTTGGACAGCAACTGTCCATCCGTGGAAAGCGCCCAGATGGAGAGTCAAGTTGACGCGCAGGAGGTCATTTTGAGCATCCGGGTCGAAGTCCCAGCCATCCATGGCGTCCCGGACAGCAACGTGATCTGCTACGTGATCCGGACTTTCGTTCACCTTTGCGACTCCTAGACGGTCCGCAGGGTTAACCACAGCGTCGGAAGCATGTTCGTTAGTGAGGTCACCGATGCGTGCAATCACGCGCCCTCGCGGACACTTCCAGACGGCAATATGGGTTTGGTCCGTCGTAGCTTCCAGCGGATGTGTCCGGTGATCGGGACAGATCGGCCAGCCACCCCAAACTTCTTCGTCGAGAACGGCTTCTTGGAGGTAATCAGCAAGTTCAGCGAGAGCTTCCTCGGTGTCGGTCTCCAAGAACACGCGCTGACCGCGGCTCACGACGATGCCGTCGAGTTCGACTTCAATTTTCCATAATCCATCAGACGTGGGGCGCAGCCGGAGATGCAACGTCCGGCCCGTCGTTGAACGCAGATCCTGGGCGATGCGCTCCCACATCTCAGTCACGGTGCACATGATGCCCACCGAGGCTCGTAGTGTCCCGAAATGGCAAGCAGATCTTTACTCGATTGGTGGAGACAGCGTCGGAAACGGCCGCTGAGCAAGCGTCTGACGGACGCACTCCTGCCAGTCAGACCATGAGGCTGGGTCATTTGTTCTGTAGGTGTCGTTCTGCGGTTCCATGGCTACCAACATCAGCATCAGGGGCACGATCCGTTCGCGTTCGTAGTACTGAGCGACAAATCGGTATGCGGCCTCGTACGCTTGCGACTGCGTGAGCACCGGCTCCGCGAGGTTCAAGTCTTCGGCTTCAGGCATGAAGAAAGTCTCGCCGTTTCTTTGATTCAGGTGCGCCCGACAGCCGGGTTTGGACACCAGGCGTCAGCGGGCCGACTTCAACAATCTGCGACTGGCGGGTTGAGCCGTCGGTAGGGATCGACCGTATGTTCGGAGACCTCGTCGCTAAACGACACCTACAGGGCGGCCCTAGACGGCTCCATCCCGACGAAATCGACAAGCTGACCGTCGAACTGGCGAACCTCTTCCCACCATCCAACTGCGGGTCCCGTCGCGAGGTATTGCATCTCGGGTGTGTCGGTCTTGTGGTGGGGCTTTTGACGGGTGAAGCCGATGTCCATCAGGGGTCGGTTCCACGCGTCGAAGTCTGAGCGGGAGACATACTCACCGTCGCGCAGGCGAGTCGCCATTTGGAAGAGTGCTTTACGCAAAGTCCTTACGAGTTCCTGGCTCCAACCGTTATTTATCTCCGACTCGGGCAATGGTCGAGATAAGAACTTGTCCATGTTCTTCAGTTGGACCAGGAAATCCTCAGCATTGAGAATGCTCACCATCATCGACTCGCCGTCGAGTGTGTGCGATGGCCAGCCAACTGTTCGCGGGTCCCAGAACTCAGCTTTGATCCAGGCACCGTAATACTCGGCCCGAACTCGCCCCCCGGCCCGAAGTTCCTTTGCGATGGGTTCGTACCAGTCCAGGATTTGCTTCGTCCAACCTCCTTGGCCCTTGCCCCGTCTTTTCAGAAGCGCGATGGAATCTTCGACGGCAGGAAGGACACGATCCCACCGAGGACCCGCGGTGATGTGCTCTCGGTCTTCATCGGAGCGCGATTTCACCGCATCAACGTACACATCCTTGCGGCGTGCAAACGCGACCGCACCGTCTGGTTCTAAGCACTCCAGCCTCGCCCGGCGGGTGCGTCCCCTGTAACACAGCACTCAAAAACTGCGCGCTTCTCCCGCGAACACCTCACGAAGGAAATCTGGGATCAGTCAGTAATCGTGGCCCAACAAATATCTCGTCGCCTTCAATCAGTGCTTCAACCGACAGCTTCCCAATGGCAAGGACCACACCAACGGTGGCTCCGTTTGGAGAAAGAATCGGAACGATGCCTTCGAGCGGGCTATCGATTGCTGCATGCCAAGGCTCGTCGTCGCCGATTTCGATCGCCGTCCACTTCCCCGAGACTCGAACGAACTCCGCGTTTTCGGGCGTGAGAGGCAGCCTGAATGGGTCGATCCATTCTTCTTCGTCGAGAGATAATCGTTCGCCGTCCCGAGCTACGTCGAACATGATCGTCGTCCCGTCGTCGAAGTGAAGCTGTAATGGGCCTCGCGTGCGATCCAAATCGCCTTCGTGCTGGTAGAAGATTCGTGACACACGTAGGACACGACTCCCTACCAGTTGGGAGAGTGATTCGGGCGTCGCAATCTGTTTGGTCACCTGTAGGTGATCCATCGATTCACGAACGAATTGTCGCGCCGCTTTGACCGCTGAGCGTCGAGAAGGCCGACTTCAACGATCTGCGACTGGCGAGTTGAGCCTTGGCCGTGCGTACGTACGCCACCAGTGCCGGATGCTTGATCAGCGCTGATGCTGCCCCGCCAATAGCCTGGAGGTGGTCGTGTCGAAACCGATTCCGCCGGAGGATGAGTACGCCAAACTCACCTCGTCGAGCCATCCGGTCGCTTCGGCTTTTGGGCTGACCACGTTTGGCATTCGGAAACTCCGGCGGCTGTTGGGTCTTCCATCGCTGACAGCAACCGTGCGCGCTCAGACGAAGCTGGAGCGTGTTTTTCTCCTTGGCTTTGTAGCCTCGGAACTTGCCAGCGGATTAGTGCCGTTGATCATTCTTCGAAGCGTGTTTTTCGCTCTCATTTCCTTTGCGAGTTGGAGCTTGTTCGTCATGCTTGCGGCATTGCCAGTGGTGATGTTGGAGGCAAAACGTGGTTTTGAACCAAGGGGCACGTATTGGGACCTCACAGAACGGCGATTCCGACGTGACCGCACCTTGGGTAGAGCGGAAGTCGAGAAGGCTCCGAAAGGTCCGCCTCGTGACACAGATGTGGCCAGTCAGCACTGAATTCACCATGAGGGTGCGCCCCCTGTAACACAGCACCCGCAAACTGCATCGGTTTGCAGAAGGGACGCGATCCTTCAGCTACCAACCACTGGCGGGGTGATACGTCGGGGCGGTCAATCCTCTTCGTGCTCTAGCGCAGCAACCGCCTCAGCCCACAACCGTTCAGCAGATGCTTGACGCTCGGGTAGGAGGTTCCGGTGAACGATTTCCTTCGCATCGCCGAGGCTCATGTTTCCGCCTGTTCGCAGCGCTTTGATCGCCTCGACGGGACTTACCTGTTGTTCCACGACCAAGTTCCGAGCAACTTTGTCTGGCGTGTCGCCCGCAGCGAGTGAAGTCCGTACTTGATTCACGGCGTCCATAAGAAGATCATGCCGCAGGAGCACCACGGCATCGACCAATCGCCGCCTTCTCCCTGAGCGGCATTCGACAATGAAGGAGTGCCCAGCTCAATTTGCCAGTTCGACTTGGGCGTGCCACAGAGGCGGCTCTTGGTCGTCTCCGGTCCACACCACGAAGGGGAGCATCGCGAGATTGACGAACAGCTCGCGTCTGTCTCGGTCCACGGGCCGCACCTCAGTCGTTGGCACGCCCATCCTGTCCGCCGCATCCTCGGCAGATCTCGCATGACAGAACACTGAACCGGTGACGACGTCGCCGTCGAACCGTTGCAGATCCGAACGATGACAATGCCAAACGTGAAGGTCAGGTTCGTATCCTGTCTCCGATATGTTCCGGCCGAGCATCTTGAGCAGATGTTGGGCCTCGCGGAAATTGATGGTGTCGGTGAGGGCGATCTGACGGAGGGTTCGGACCAGGCGATCGGGGTCATTGAAGGTCGCTAACGCGGCAGCGCGATGACGCTGAAGGCCAACCGACCCGCTCGCGCTCGGGACGGAGAGGAGCCGACTCATGAGGTCGGCCATGAAGATGCTGAGAACTCTGGAGCGAACACGAAGGCTTGGGTGATCGGCGAATCGATAGACCGATTCCTCGCCTACATAGAGCGATGGGTCCCTTAATACGTCGATCTCGTCTGGATCTCGGTCATCGTCGTCAATGCGTCGGAGCGGAGGTGCGAGGAGAACCCCTCGTGGAAACGTCGGGTCGACCATCAGGGCGCGCATAGTCGGCAGGGCGGTGTCGATGAACGTGGTGGTGAGGGTTGTCGCGATGTGGTCGATCGGGTGATCCGCATGGACGATCAACGGGTATCCACTTCCCTCGGGTGAGAGCAGCTTCATGCTGAAGCGGTACCAGCGACCGAGTCGGAGGACCTGAAAGCGATCGTTCAACGGCCCCAGCAGCGGCCACGTCGCGGAAAACAACGCGTCTGAGGGGAGATGAATGAGTTCTACCTCGTCCCAGACATGGGCCTCGTATCGAGTCGTTCCCTTCCGCGGATAGTGGATGTGCAGGCTCAGCCGGTAGCCGTCCTGCACCGCGTAGAACTCGTGTCGGCGCTTCTTGAAGCCAAGGTCGCGCATCACTGGGTAGAGGCGTTCGCCGATCAGCTCAGTCAGCAAGTCTTGTGTCGTCACCGTCGGGGTTGTTCGTTCTCTCCGCATTGTCATAGGGCAGCACAATCGATCTATTGAGGCAAGCAACCGAAATGGCTACAAATTGGGGTGCACCCAGTCCCGGCGGTCGGGGTCGTTCGGAACAGCTCCTCTAATTGCTTAGGGGCAGGGGTTCGCGTCTGAGGGCCGACTTCCACGATCTGCGACTGGCGGTTGGTGCCTTGGATCAACGATGCGTCGTGATACACGGCTACTAGGACCCTCGGTTGCGCAGCGCTTAACTGGTCCGGGCCGAATATTCGCGCCCCGCTAATGGCCGGCGATCAGTTTCGCAATGCCAACTACGAGGCAAAGCAGCCCGATTGCAAGGACGACTGCGAAGCCTCCTGTCGTGCGCAGCGTTCGTCCTCGCATTTCACGGCCCTTGAAAAAGAGATTCGCTATTAGGGTTTCGAATTTGGGTGATAGTCCTCTGATCATGGCAGCCACGAGGACCAGAGCGACCCCGACCAAGAGCAGGGCGGACACGCTTGAACTCGCGCCTGCAGTTGCGAAATCACCCATATTCATGCTGGTCACCAGCTAAGAAGATTAATGACGGTGCGGCTCGCCGCCTTGAGGCAGTGGTGAAGACTCCGAGTCTGCGGCACATCACTCAAACGTCATGCCAGGGCAAACCATAAAGAGGTCTTCCGAGCGGTTTCGCGGTTCGGCGGGTGCGCTCCCTGTATCACAGCCCCCCGCAAACTGCGCGGCCAACCTCGTCCGATTACAAGACGCTTACGAGCAACAAAAGCACGAGTGAGAACACGATGATTACGACAATGACGGTTCGCCATGAATGGCGGCGTCGAGGAACGTCCTCGTCATCGTCGCCCCAGTCCCACAGATCGGGATCGTTCGGGTCCCGAGGTGCAGGACCTAAGGGCGTCGGCATCGACTAACAGAGGTCGATCTCGATCGACTGGCCTTGCCATTCGACAGTCAATGAATGGGCGTCCTTGAGCGGATGTTCAGTGTCGAAGGTTTCAGAAACGAAATAGGAGCGGCCAGCGAATTCGCCATTCTCTTGTAGTTCGAATTCACCAAGTGCCGAGACGTAAAGCAGGTCGCCATCAACAGAAATCTTTAGATATTTGATCTCGTTCCCACCGGGGATGCCTCTATGAAAGCCCGGCCAACTCGTCACGATCGCACTTCCACCGTCTTTGAGATTGCGGCGTTGAACCAGTCCGCCCGGCCGCGGCACTCGAATCGTCTTCGGTACTGCAAAGAGAGGATTTGGACGAGTGATCGTCGAATCTTCGAGCAGTTCGAAAAGAGCCTTGGGAACACCAGCGATGCGCCATACGACTTCGATGCCGTCGTCGTAGAGGAAAACTCCGACAATTCGAAAGGTGACGCCCTCTGAGGAGAGGGCTTCTGTTGGTCCTCCGATGACCTTGATCGGGTGACGAGGCCAATCAACCTCCGTCGTTGGGCGGTTCTGTCGTTGGCCGGATGATTGGAACGGCTGCTCATGACCAGAGAGCTGCGAGATAACCGCCTCTCGCACAACCGGAAGATCCGCACCGAGGCTCTGCAGCACCTGGGCGGCAACGCCCTCTCCTTCTCGAACGAGTCCAAGGAGGATGTGCTCCGTACCGATGTAGTTGTGGCCGAGCTGCAGCGCTTCTCGGAAGGAGAGTTCGAGGACTTTTTTCGCTCGTGGCGTAAAGGGCGGACTTGCCGCAGTTGCTGACGAAGCGGGTCCGATTGTCTCGTCCACCTTTGCTCGGACTGCTTCGAGTGTGATGCCCAGTGACTCAAGTGTCCTGGCAGCGATGCCGTCGCCATCATGGACCAGTCCGAGGAGGAGGTGCTCGGTCCCAATAAAGCTGTGCCCCAAAAGGCGGGCTTCCTCTTGAGCGAGGACGAGAACCCTTCTCGCTCGATCGGTAAAGCGCTCGAACACGAGGTCAGATTACGACGGCGATCCTGTGGCAGATGTAGGTGAAGACAAGCACCGTGATGAGGGCATGACAGAGGTGGCATCATTTTCCATGTGAGGCGCAGCCGTCTCGCTCTAATGCTCGTGGCAATCGGATTGATTCTCGGCGCCTGCGGAGCCGCATCTGGTCCAGGTGTGGCGAATCTCGGCTCAATGACGACGACGACAAGCCCCTCGACCGCTGCGCAGACCACTTACGCCAAGTCGCTGAAGTTCGCAGCGTGCATGCGGGCGCACGGGGACACGAACTACCCGGACCCGAACGCCGATGGCACCTTCAACCTTTATAAGGTGCCCGTCCTCAATTCGGCGTCCGATGCTTGCCAGCACCTGCTCGGCCCCAGGCCGACGATCCCAAAAACCACGACGCAGAAACTATTGGCGGAAGCCCTCAAGTTCTCGATATGCATGCGTGCCCACGGTCTTCCGAACTACCCGGACCCGAGGCCACTCCCTGACGGCGGAATCGTATGGAACGCCCCCGGTGGTCTTCCCCCGCCTTCCTCCCCGGCTATCCAGCGTGCAACGAAGGCGTGCGGCAAGGGATTTATCACTGATGGCTCATGAAGCCTTTTAGACGTGACCGCAAGCTAGATCGGCGATGCCAAATCAAGTTTCTGACGGTTTTGTAACAATCAGTGGATCGTGCTCGAACGCTTTATGTGATCACAACGCCACTCGGTAAAGAGCCACAGAGGTGTCGCCTTGTTGGCCACCGACGAGGAGATACAGAGAACCGTCGTAGACGATGTTCGGCTGCGAGTATTCATACGGCGGTGCGGGAACCGTTGCGATTTTCGTTTCATGTCCGTTCGGTTCGAATAAAAAGACCTGATCGGCCTTCACCTCCGCTGAGTTCGATGCGCCGAAGATCGGCCAGACGAAGACCAGGCTAGGTGTCTGCGTCGCCAAAACCGGCGCGGCATCGAAGTCCTCCTCTCCGATCTCCCGAGGAACGGTCATGTGAGCACCGAAGTGCACGATCATCGTCATTGGCAGCAGCAGTTCTGAGTTGAAGTTGAAGGTGTCGACCTCGCCAGCTCCGGTTTGCGTCGAGTCGACGAAATATGCCTGTGCGACGTGTCCGGATGCGACGAGCCAACCGACAAAGAGTCCCGTGTTGCTGACAACGACGGGATGTTTCGCACCATTACCGAGGAAGTACAAAGTCGACGAGGGTTTGGTGGTGTGGATCGGCCAACCACTCTCCACGCTGCGTGCGAACCACAACCCGTCTTCATCTGCAGCGAGGAGGATGCGCTCGGTCGATGGAAGCGTGAAACGGCCGAGCACCTTCCCGGTTGCAAGCGAGACTCGCAACAGCACTGCTCGACCGTTCTTATATGTGCCGCTTGTAAATCCGTCGGCATCGAAGATCCACAAAGAACGATCGCCGTAGGTCCATTCGGGCCTCGTGTCCGAGAAGTTGCCGTATTGCAACACCACTGGGCCGACATGAATCGTCTTCGTCCTCGTGTTGTACGTCGAAATGCGGACGACACCGGTCTGCGTATCGGGGTGTGGAACCGACTCGATCGGTGCGACCGGCTCGCCGGAAAGCTCAGGATTGTTGCAGGACGTCGATTTGTTCGAGATCAACTTGAACGAACTGGGATCAACGACGGCCAGCCGACACCGAGTGCCGCCTGTTTCGTCGCCAACGATGACGTGACCGTTCACGACACCGAGAGTGCCCGTGTAACCCGTGTAATTCGTCGGGGCCGTCACCGGGATCGTGATGCTCGACACTTGACCGGTCATGTCTCGCCGGGTTGGCGTCGAATGCGACAGCGAGAGGTGCGGCCCCGTGAACACTGCTGAACCAAATAGCGACAGTGTGCAGATCGCCGTCGCTAGCTTCTTCGTTCGGTTCAGGATCATCGTGTCGATGCTTACTTGTTGATCCGTGACGCAACGATGGCGAGCAGGTGTCCACTGGGCGAGAACTCAGCGATGCCTGTTTTCAATGGCGTCGACTGGTTGGAATATGAAATGTAAAAGGTTCCGGTTGGGGAAACCGCCAGTGCGTCCGGCGCAGCGAATGATCCATTGATGCGGGTCCTCAGGTTGAACAACCCCTTGAATCTCGAACCGGTGATGCGGCAGATCGACCAATCACAGATGCCGAAGAGTGCACCGTGCGGGCCTGAGGCAAGCTCGCCGTTGAAGAAATCCTGCCTGGGCCGCAGCATCGTCGATTTGCCGTGTTCAACGAAGTACAGGTTGTTCTCGTTTGTGAAATAGAAGGCATCACTGTTGACGCCGAGGACGTCGGTCGGGTTGATCGCTTCGTCGACCGCCGGTTGTGGTCCGTGTTGCTGTTCGACGAAATCGATCGTTGTCCCACCAGCGACGTGGGTCATTACTCGACCTCGGATCCGCTCGAACACCGAAGTGACGGTCGTGAAGTAGATCGTCCCATTACCGAGCACGTCGAGGTGACGTGCACCCGGAGCGCTTCCCACTTGGCGAACACGGTGCCCGGACAACGAGGCCTCGTACAGATTCCCGGCGGCGGTGAACCAGATCGCATCCTTGGTCACCGACAGTCCACGCAATCCTTTTATCGACCCCGACGGGGAGGCGGTTCCTTTCAGCGAACTGAGCACGATGTGCGAACCGCTCTTTGTGACTTCGTCGATCTGGCCGAATTGCCGGTCGACGTAATAAAGCGTGCCGCTCTTGCCAACTGAAAGCTGACCAAATGGGTACACGAAAACTGCCGCCCGCGGTCGGTGGTCAGGTGCAGCAACTCGGGATGCAGAAACGCTGGTCACGTCGATGCTCAGGTCGACGCCCGGCGTCGTGGCAAGGACGGTCACCAAAACGACCAGGGCAAAGCCTGGGGATTTCGGACGCCTCACGACGGGAATGTACGTCTTTTGGGCTTCAAGGACTCACCGCCCTGACCAGGCGGAACGTGAACACGAAATGGCCTCGACCAGGGACTTTGCGAGCACACCTGCGGGAGCGCCATAGAGCCTTTGCCAGGCGGCTCCTTTTCACGAAAACCAGTGGTAGATTCACTTATGAGAATTAGAGTTCCCACAAGGAGAACCTGTGTCACTTCAGCCCACTGATCCGATTGCAAATGACCTGGTAGAAGCCCATGCCACGGACCCTTCGCAATCCTCGGTTTTCGCCTATCTCGCACGCCTCTCGGAAGGGTCCCGAAGGTCACAATGGGCAGCCCTCGAAACGATGGCCAAACTGATCAGTGGTGGCCGCCTCAATGCCAAAAATCTCCCATGGCATGAATTGCGCTATCCGGCCTCGAATGCCCTGCGTGCGACGTTGGCCGAGCGGTACTCACCAGCGACAGCGAACAAGCATCTAGCCGCTCTTCGAGGCGTGCTCAAAGAGGCGTGGCGACTCGGACAGATGAGTGCGGAGGACCTGCAGCGGGCGATCGATCTCCTGGCGGTTCGAGGCGAGCGACTGCCACGAGGCCGAGGGCTGTCCAGAGGCGAGCTGCGTGCCTTGTTCGAAACCTGCCGCAGCGGCAAACCTGCCGATGCACGAGATGCGGCACTGCTCGCCGTTCTTTACGCCGCCGGTTTACGCCGCTCGGAGGTCGTCGATCTTCAAATCAGTGATTACGACACCGAGTCCGGTGTGCTCACGGTTCGGGGCAAAGGAAACAAGGAAAGAACGGCGTACATCGACGACGGCGCAGCCGACGCCGTGAACGCTTGGATCGCCTTTAGAGGATCCGAACAAGGGTCGTTATTCGTTCCCATCAGCAAATCAGGCGAGATCACAATCCGGCCGATCACCGATCAAGCCGTGTACGAGATCCTGCGCGCCCGTGCGAAAAAAGCGAAGGTGAAGGATTTCAGTCCGCACGATTTACGGCGTTCGTGCGTCTCAGATCTTTTGGAAGCCGGTGTCGACATTGCCGTTGTGCAACGTTTTGTCGGGCACGCAAATGTGACGACGACAGCTCGTTATGACCGTCGAGGCGAGCACGCAAAGAAGCGAGCGGCCAAGAGCTTGCACGTGCCGTTCGTCGTTGATTCGCAGTAAAGAGTGTCCAATGACAGCGAAGAGCCTAAGACCAACCCAACAATCGACGGCACCCTTCGAGGACCGCCTCGGCGCCTAGCCGCTCATCGTGCGAAAGCGGGGGAGTCAACTCGCTCGCAGGTACGTCAAGGAGCCGCTGAACGTCCGCCATTACATCGCTGAGAGAGATACCTTGTTCCTCGACCTCTTCTCGTAGAGCCAACTCGTCGTAAGCGGTGAATGTTTCAATTAGTCCGGGAAGCATCTCTGAACGATATGCGTTCCACTCGTCCGGTCCCATCAAAGTGCCGCTTGTTGCGACATCTTTTTGATTGTCGTCGTCGAGGATGCCTATCTCCTCTAACTTGTCGTAAAATTCGGAACTGCCGCCGTCAGTACTCATCGCGACCCTCCGCTTCGTAACATCTTCTTGTTCGAGGTTACGCAGTTTTGTTTGAGGTTAAGCAGTTCTTCGGGATCCAGGCCAGTCATGAGAATGGTCCACCGATGAGGCCGTTTACGCAAACCTTCGCTCCCCGTGCGAAAAAAGCGAATGTCAAATCGTTTAGCCCGCATGTTCTGCGGCGTTCGTGTGTATCTCTGATCTTTCGGATGCCGGTGTCGACATTTCGGTGTACAGCGATTCGTCGGTCACGCAAATGGACGACGACCGCTCGTTACGACCGCAGGGACGAGCACAGCAAGACGAGAGCGGCCAAAGGTTTGCACGTGCCTTTCGTGGTCGACACGTGATCGGACCTATCCGACGACTAGCCCGGATTATTCATGATCGGCTCCAGTGTCTTCGTCTTGATCATCTGATCGATGGAAATACACGGTGACATGGTGGACGTAGCCGTCGGCGGTTACTTCGGTGCCGAAGGTGAGGTCCTGAACATCGATGGAGCCATACTCTTCGAGCTTGTCGGCAAGACGTCGGAGAAGTGCCGGTACGTCAGAGCGGTCGGTTCCCTCAGGCAGGGCGAGAGAGAAGTTCTGAATCGTCCACGACTCGGGCATCACAAAATCATGCCAGCGGTCGGTGGGGACGTTCAGGTGAAGACGAACAGACTGGAGGCAAAGGCGCCGTCGCAACTAGAACGCACTGAACGACCTGTAATCCGATCGCTCGATTTCATCGGTTTTAAGACGGGTTCTGGAACTCGTTTTCGGTGGGACTGTCTCTCTCATACATCGTCACGTTCTTCGTGACCATGTATGACGACGCATCCCCGACTCGATCGTTTACGTGACCGCAGAAGGCGTCATCTCAGCGGCGATCCGACATGCGCTTTGCTGCACGAAGGGCTTCTGCTGACAGCTCTTTGCCGATTGCCATGTCCCAGACAGCGTTGAGGAGAACCTCGCCATCCGGATCGTCCTCCAGTGCGCTCAAATCAATGGCCGTGACTCCAAGCAGCGCTTGCGCCCAGCGTTTGGATGCTTCGTCCACTGAGGAATGACGCAGAATGCCGTTGGCCACGTCCTGAACTGACGCTTCGAACGTGACGCTCAAATCTGACGACGTCACCGACATCTCGTTTGCCCGAACCTCGAACGTGAATCCGATCGATTGGAGTTCCGTCCACGGAAGCTTCCCAGTGACAAAGTCACTCAAGGCTGAATACGGGTCGGGCACGTATCTAACCTTACGAATCGATTTGCGTGCGAAGCTCCTCGACGCACGAGGCTAGGTCTTTGACTGCGGCAAGAATGTTGATCAGCGCACTGAATGTTCCGTCAGGCGAGCTGTTGGATATCAGTTTCTGTCGGATGCTTGTGACGTGTTCAATGACGGTTTGCGGCGTGGGGTTGTCCATCACTCCTCTTTCTTTCCATCCAAGCTGACCACCTGACCACATGGTCAGTTCGGTCAGTTCCGTACTAACCACCCGAACGCTCCGCTGGCACCGTCGATGAAGGGTTCCGATGGTGCTTCATCTGGAATACCCTTCGCTCGGGCACTCAGAACTTCCCGATAGGTAGCAATGAACAAAGTCCAATACAGACCTCCGCTTCGCAATTACCACCTTTTGCTCGGTCAGATTGGAAAACCCTCCGAAAGGCGAGCCTCGCTTGCGATGCTTCTCGAACTGTCGGACCTGTCTGAAGATGGATGGACCGTCCGGAGTCAACGAGCAATGCGCATGGGAATGTTTGGTTACAAGACGGAAGCCGATCGGCGTGCTCGTCGTGCGGGATACTTTTCCGCCAACCGCGGCTTCAAGTGGGGACAGGGAGAGCGGCGGTCATTTGTGGTTTCGGTCCGACCATATACATCGGTTGAAGATGCCGAGTCAGGCGCTGCAGACTTTCGATCTCGCATCTATCAAAACCCGATCTCAGAAGTTGAAACGACCGGCGAACGAATGGTCGAGGGTTACGAAGTGGGAGGCGCAACCGATCCTTGGTTCTACGAGGTGTCCACGATCGGCATCGATGGCCGTGGCCCCGGAGCCAATCGGTTTATCTCTACCAACGTCGACCGCGTTACCTTTTACTTTGGCTGCGCGGCATACGACTCAGCATGGCCATGGAGCGATGCGATCGCAATGGCGGAGTTGCAAGTCGCGAAGATCCGAAGGGCTTTAAATCTATGACCCCTCCCCATACTTAACCGCCTGCGTACTCAAGATGATGCACCAGGAGGTATGGCGGACAAGGTGCGATGTGAAATTAATAACCCACAAGCGTTTGCAGCGAAGGGCGGATCTCATGATGAGTTGGTGACGTCGCTCGTCATGAGAAAATCGGGGTAATGAGCGTTCCAAGTTTCGTCCGCCAATGTCCATTGTGTGGGACACGGTGGAACCGGCCACGCCACAAATGCACATTGCGGACGCAGATTCGAGTTGTTGGAAAGAAGCGGTGGACGCCGTACTTCTCCAGTCGAGGTCATCGACTTTTCCGCCATTACTCGGTGTTTCACGACACCGTGTGGGACCAAAGCGGCCGGTACCGAATCTGCCCACACCAGCACCGCACCGCAAAGGTCGCAGCTCGCTGCGCACGACGAACGGTGCGGAACCTGCAATTGAAGCGCTCCGTCGTGTTTCTTACGGATGTAGTGCCGCCGAAGTTGTCGTCTTCCAGAACTCCGGTCATCAGGACTCCGATTCTCGGCATGAATGATGACGTTTGGCGTTTCATCAGGGAGATGTACCAGAACCGCTGTTATTACTGCGAGCGAGGAGGAGTAAAACTGCAAATGGAACACCGAATACCGCTCGCTCGTGGGGGTGACAACGACATCTCCAACATCGTTCCAGCGTGCGAAAGCTGTAATCGACGCAAACGGATCTTGACCGACGACGAGTTTTTTAAGCTTCTTAGCGACGAGCGGGAATACGGGGAGGCCGATGTGCTCCCAAAACCAGCGAGGCCGTTTCCCGGTGAGATGACCGAGACCGGTGTCGCCCTCCGGATTCCCTGGATGCGACGAAAGCGGTTGAAGCTAGAACTCCCGCCGGGTATGAAGCTCTGCACCAGCTGCCACAGAGTTTTACCGGTTACAGAATTTGGGCGTCACAACGGTAAGAAGAATGGGCTTGCGAGCCGATGCAAGAAGTGCGCCGCCGCTGCTACGAAGGCGTGGCGGCAGGCAAACCCCGACACGTGGGACAAGGATCGAAGCAGCACTGAAACACAAACACGGACGAATAAAAACGAAGGTTCGTAATCGACGATTGCACTTGATGATTGCTTGTTACGGATGATTGCTCGCTACGACCGTCGAGGCGAGCACGCAAAGAAGCGAGCTGCGAAGAGCTTGCACGTGCCGTTCGTTGTCGATACGTGACGAGTCTCCTCGGGGCTTAGAGCGAATACGAGTAACTGACTAGCTGACAATCGTTGCCCACCGGCAGAATGATTTCGATTTGCGTGATTCGTACCGTAAGTGTCCCGCTGAAACCTGCGGTGCCTGTAAAGACACAATGAACCGGCTCATCGATGGGAACCTCATCAAAAGAATCAATTCGAAACGGGGCATATCTGCAAGCGCCACGCGTCAATTTTTCAGGCTGGCCAGGAGCTTGAAATTGATAGACGAGCTGCTTTAGCAAATCAGAGCGAAACCGTTGATACGTCACGTAGTGCGTCTCGTAGCAAATCCCAGGCTGCTGGGCACAGTAATTTGGCGCACTCGAGCGATTCACAAGTCGTGGCACCTGTGTCGCTCCTGCCGATGTAGTCAACCCAGCGCCGCACAACCCACTGAGTATTAAGCAGGCGGCAAAGAGGGCAGCCATCAACGGCCGAGATGACGTTCTCAAATCGTACGTCGTGATACCGAGCCTCCACCTCTGGTGTCTAAAGCATCGGCTCAAGAGCCGGGAATACCTCATCACTGACGAATCTCAAGATCATTTGGAACGTCATCGGATACTCCCACCCCTCGTCTCGTCGTACGCCGAAAGGTATGCCGACCTCACCCTCCACATGCACGTTCACCTTATTTGGTGAGTCGTGGATAAGAGATCCGTCGTGATATCCCGGAACGATGCCGAACGTCCCATAACCCTCAACGGTGACCTCTGTTTTATTTAGGACTGGGCCGAGAAACGTGAGCTGACTGTGTTTATCGACGTCTTGAAGCGTTCGAAGTACGTTCAGCGTGTGATTACTGGAACGTGCGCCTGGGCGAAGGAGGGCTTGGTGAAAAGGCTGCAGCTGCCACACCACTTCGAGCACGGGATCCGGTACCCCTTCCGTTTGCTTCTTCCAGGCGCCATATGCCCATGGGCGCATGTACTTCCCGGTCGACTGGTCGACTTCGAACGGGTCGTGAACGAAGATCGGAAACTGCGCTCGCCCTTTGTCATCACCGGGGATGAAGGCACAGAACAAATGATCGAGCGAAGAGCGAACGTTGAAAAGCATGTCGCCCACCACTAGCGAAATGGTCTCGGGTAACGGCGGGAAGAACAGCCGATATTCGTAACTTCCGTCGGTGTTCAGAATTTCAGTCACCCGATACGGCTGACGACCGATGGGGATGCCGATCTGCTCCTGGAGACCAGAAAAATGCGTCTCTGCCCTACGAAATTTCAATCGCCAGCTCTCGGTCATGGCCTGGCTGTCGGAGCAAGATGCGAGATAGTCACATCACCTCGTTTGTGCAGACGTCACTGTCGCATACCCACCGTTAATTACGACTTCGCTCTTGGGGCCCAGGCAAGCGCCGCGCATCGTTGACGGAATCCGTAATCGGATAACCCACGTGCAAAGGGCTATGGCAATGCGGCGGTGGCGTACGCCTCGGGCGGTGGTCATGGTCAGCCGCCTTCGGGCCCGGCGACGGGGCCACCCGAACACACCCAGTCGTCATCCGAACCACTCTCAAGGACCCTGAGGGACCTGGTGGTCACAAGGGCCGCAATGGGACAGAGCGGTGTCGTCGTAAACAAGCCGCCGGTGTTCGATTCCGTAACTTGGCCGCCAGTGACGACGTCGTACGTGCCGTACAGCGTCTGTGTCGGCGTGATCAGGCCGCCGGTGATGAAGTCGCCCACGCCCGTAACCCGGGTCTCCGGGGGACCCCCGGAGACGTTGCTGTATTCGTACAGCGTGCAGCTCAGCTCCCATGACCCTGCGTATTGCTGTGGAAGAGCCGGGAGACATTCGGCATACCCAGCTTCGCCGATCGTAACGGCGTTCCACACGTCGGTTTCCCAGCTTCGAGCATCGTTCAACGCCGTCTGCTGGGCCGGGGTCGCAGCGGCCGCCCCGTGAACGTGGGCGACGGGGTCCGTGGTAGTCGAAGAGGGTTGCGTCGTCGAAGAGGGTTGTGTCGTCGACGGGGGCTGCGTCGTCGACGGGGGCTGCGTGGTGGTGACCGTCGGATGCATGACACGTTGCGATTTATCGATACTTGACCGGTATCTTGTCGGCACACTCCTTTGACCAATGAAATAGGCGCCGACTCCAATCCCGCCCGCTGCGACGACAGCGACAGCGGCGATTACGAGCCATCGAATACCTCGACGGCGGCTAGAGATGCCAACCGGTTCGGACTTCGGCTGTAGATCATCAAAATTGGTCGACATCGCACTCCCCTAGGGGCCGACTAATCCAGCTCGACACATAGAGCGGATTTGCTGTCCTCTAGAGATCTCTACGGTTTCTTAAGGACGCTGCTGTAGTTGCCGATCGCTGATTACAAGCCCTTTGCACAAAGACAAAGCGCATCACCGGCTGGCTCAATCGTTCTTGCTGTCAGAACGGGCGACGAGCGAAGCCAATCTGCTAATCGCGCCCGCTCAGGTCTGAGGACGTGAACAGCACGAACGAATCAGGTCGCAGGTGCATTCAAAATTTAGGCTTGGGAAGTCATGACAAAGAGACCCAAACCGAAACGGCGGAGCTGGTCCGACTGGCACGCGCTGGCGACGGGGAAGACGGTCCGGGTACGACCGCACCGGCGCCGGAAGCCGAGGACCAAATAGCAATTAACACCTCCATTGCGGAAATGTCTCGCCGGCGGGTATATCCGTGTCGAACTTGCGACCGATACGGCTAGCGGCATCACTTTCGACCCGAACAACGTCAACACGGCGTCTGTCAGCATCGGGGCGGTCACGCGGAGTACTAGCTGCTAACTAGAGAGCGACTGCTCGTTGCGACCGACGAGGCGAGCACGCCAAGAAGAGAGCGGCGAAATCACTGCATGTTCCGTTTGTTATGGACGCTTTGTAACGCCTTTCTCGCCGCAGTCGGTGCTGAGCGCAGTGAGATGTCACGAGGCTAAAGAGGACCGGGGAACACGACAGTTGCTTATGCTTCCCGCATGAAAAGACGGTTTTTGGTAATCGCCGTCACGGTGGTCGTCATCGGTGTTGGGCTCGGTGCCTTCTTTGGTGGTCGAGCGAGCAAGGGCACAAGTGTGCCGTCGATTCCAACATCTTCAACAACGGGTTCGTCTTCGGCCACGAGTCCAGTCCAGCCCGTGAAGCAAACGAGCATCCGAACCATAAGGGTGGGGAACGCTCCGTGGGGAATCTCCTCCGATGGCACGGATGCCTGGGTAACCAACAGCATGGACAACACGGTCACGGAAATCAGTGCTGCAACGGGAAAGGTCCTTCGAACGATCCCGGTTGGGGGCTCACCCGAGGGCATCTGCACGGACGGTGTGAACGTCTGGGTGGCGAACACGGGATATACGTCGCTGAGCGACACGGTTAGCGAGATCGCTGCAGCGACGGGCCAGGTCATCAGGACGGTTGAGGTAGGCGTCGCACCTGATGGCGTTGCTTGCAATGGAATCGACGTTTGGGCTGCCAACGGGGACAGCTCTACTGTGAGCGAGTTCGATGCTGTTACGGGAGATGTCTTGCGAACCATCGACGTTGGAACTGGACCGGGACCAATCACAGTGGACCAGGCACACGTTTGGGTCGTGAACGAGGGGGCCAATCATGGCGCTGGAGACGTGAGTGAGATCGATCTCGCAACGGGATCCGTTGTTCGCACCATCGCCGTCGGGCTGTCTCCCTCTGGGATTTCTAGCGACGGACTTGACGTCTGGGTTGCTAACGGAGTGTCTTCAAGTGTGACTGAAATCGATGCCGCTACTGGCTCAGTCATCAAAACTATTGCCATCCCCGATGGTGCGAACCAAATCTCGTCTGATGGCAATCACGTCTGGATAACGAGTTATCGGTTTGGGAATCACATCGGTCAGATTACAGAAGTCGACGCATCCACCGCCTCGATCATTAAGACCGTCACTGTGGGCAAATCCCCGTGGGGAATTGTTTCTGATGGCACCCACGTTTGGGTAGCGAATCAGGGATCGAACACTGTGAACGAGATTAACGCTGAGGCTAAGTGAACGAAAAGCCGAGGTCGACCGCATCGTGACAATGACATGCGCCAAATCGAACCGCACTACAAGAGCGAGATCCCTGAAGCGCCAACGGGATGGCTCGATTAGTACAAGGAACGCTGGGACCTAATCGAGCGACACGTGCAAGCTGTGACCGAGAGGCTGAACGACGACGGACATCGTTGGGGAGGCTGTGGGCGAGTAATGCACGGCAACGCTCACTTCAATCTGTCTCGCCATCAGAACTGGCGACCACGTTGAGTAATCGCAACCAACCAGAAGCTGAGCAGTATCAAGGATCGGTAACTCGCCCCTTGCACATGCGCCGATCTCATCGAGTAGCTCAGCAAGTGCGTGACGTCGTCGCCTCTCCTCATCGGTTTCGTCGATCACGAACCACCCCACCTTCAGTGAATTCGGAGAACGAAACGGCCAACCAGGAGGTACTCGCCACTGCGTCTTTTTGAAGATCGATAACCCACAGCCACTAACGAAGGATCACTCCGACGATCACTCGCCCGTTGGTCATCGAGCTTTACTTCGTGGTCTCTCGTAATTCCAGAGCCCGAGCTTCCCGGTCACTCGGATCGGCCGTTTGAGCGGTCGTGGATCAGCTAGCACCCACTGATAATGGTCAGGCACAGCCCAGCGACTCCGATAGCTCCACACGCAGTCGGCCACTGTGACCCGACCAAGGATTACCCCGGCAGGTACGTGATCAATGAGGTGGCCGTGTTTGTCCAAACCCCATTCATCGACGCCAAGTCCGGCGTGGATGAGAAGCGGACCTCGGTACGTCGTGGGCCACGTACGGTTTTCCACGTCTTTTATGCCCGCCATGATGAGACTGGCCCAAGGTTGCTTGATCGTGAGCGCTTTCATTCGTGCGTAATGCTCACAGAAAATTCGTATCCCCCGTTGATGCCGTGTTCGTTGCCAACGCCGATAGCGAGAACATATGTTCCCGACGTCGAAAGGGTCCACGAGTAGTTCCCTGTGCCCCGCTCGTTGGTGCCATCAGCGATTCCGTTGAAATCCAGCCCATTAGCCGACGACACGTTGGCACCGTTGGTTCCTGGCGCCATCAGTTGCATGATCGGCGTGTACGGAGCCGTTGTCGCTCGGTAAGAGATTGTGAGCACATCTCCGGCTGTGATCGAAACTGTCCAATACTCGGCCTCGTGCCAGTTATATGGGACCTGGTCGCCGTCTAAGAGATTCTCGGTTGCCCCAGCGTCGGTTGTCGTATTACCGGACACTCGGTCGCCGGACTGGATCAGCGACGCACCCGCAATGGTTGCTGATCCTGGGGGGTCATTCGAGTTTCCCTTGGTCGTCACGGAAGACTGAGTCAACAGAATTGGAAGCACAATCGCTGCTGTCGTGATCAGTAGGAGAGTCGGCGCCAGGATCAGCCAATGTCGCCGTCGCTTTGGATTCCCAGCACGCTTTCCGCTCTCGTCGTCAGTAGCACCGGTCTGTGCCTTAGGGATCTGACGTCGTTCGTGGCCACACGCTGCGCAGTAGCGCTCACTTTCCTCGACTGACTGGCCACAAGATACGCAGAATTGCACCGCAACTCACCCTCCCCAAATGAACCGGTTCGAGCTGTCCTGCGAGGTCGCTTCGGGGACATCGATCGGCCGTGCTGACAACACGTACTAACGGTCTGTCGCATGCCGATTTTGAACACTGAGGGGCGTTACGAGGCGATTTAGGCGGGATGATTCTCCCTCGTACGTTCATAAACACGCTTGAGGTAGTAATCAGCGAGGACTTGTCGGAACTCGGTGTCATCGAGGATTTGTTTGAAGATGGCTTCGTTGTCGTCCATCCTTCCGACGATCGTCGACAGGAATTTCGGATCGAAGACAAGCTTGAAGTTATCGAGCGTGTTCTCCCGAGCCTGGGAAGCAAGCGTGGGATCGCTCACCCATTCCTCTTCGAACTGATCGAACAGCAGACGGTCCGCATCATCGAGTTCGAGGCCGAAGCGCTCGTTCAAGATCTCGACGATGTGCGACAAGGGCTCCGGCGCAACATCTGTTTGCTTTCCTCGACCTTCCCCATACAACGTCGAGACCTCGCCCGCCTCAGCCTCAAGTGCTAATGATCCTTCGAATGTCATTTCGACCTTTAGGTGTGACAACTCGACTTCGGAACCGAGATCAAGCCGCTCGATCGATGCCGCATCCCGCAAGCAACTCGCCAGCGCTCGGCAATAGAGGTAATCCCGTTCCAACGAAGTGTCAGTAAACGAGACGATTTGGCTCAGGAACGAGTACGTCCGCACGAACTTGTCGAGAGCGTTCTTGAAACTGACCCTGTCCTCATCGGGCAGTGCGTGAAACCGAGCGATCGCCGGATCGAGACCGCTATAGAGCGCACCGTGTCCCGACGAATCTGTCGACGTGAGCAGCGCCTTTACCACATCCTCGATCTCGTCGATCCGCATCACGTCGTAATCGTCAAGCGCTCGTCTCGTGTCGTAGAGAAGATTCGGCTCGGTCGGCGGAGCGACGGTCATCCCGTAATACGGCTCAAATGACTTCACGATGTCGCCGGTGTCGTTGCGGAAATCAAGGATGAACGTGTCATTCTTCAGTGAGTGAATGCGGTTCAATCGTGAAAGCGTTTGAACGGCGTTGAGTCCCGTCAACACCTTGTCGACGTACATCGTGTGCAGCAAGGGCTGGTCAAATCCAGTTTGGAACTTTTCGGCCACAATTAGAACTTGGTAATCAGCGGTGCCAAATCGAGCGGCTGTTTGGGACTCGGGGAAGCCGTTCACGCCCTGCTCGGTGTAACCGTCGCCGTCATCGAACACCCGCCCGGAGAACGCCACGAGCGTGGCGATCTCCGAATATCCGTGCGTTGAGATGTAGTAATCGATCGCACGTTTGTATCGGAGAGCATGGAGGCGGCTCGACGTAACGACCATCGCCTTCGCCTGTCCGCCGATCTTGCTTGCGGTGTGCGCACGGAAGTGCTCGATGATGATCTCGGCCTTCTGGGCGAGGTTGTAGGGGTGGAGGTCGACGAAGCGGGCGATCGCCGCCTTCGCCTTGCGGGGGTCATAGTTCGGATCGTCGGTAATCGCTTTTTCGATGCGCCAGTACGTCTTGTACGTCGTGTAATTGGCGAGCACGTCGAGGATGAAGCCCTCGCCGATCGCTTGACGCATCGAGTAAAGGTGGAACGGTTCGAACTTGCCGGTCTCGGTGTTGAACGTCCCAAATAATTCGAGGGTGCGAGCTTTCGGTGTCGCCGTGAATGCGAAGAACGAGAGGTTGTCCTGTCGTCCTCGTGCGCCGACGGCCCTTGCTAACGCCTCTTCCACGGGATCTTCTGCTGATGAAATGAACCCCGCATCTTCGGCTTCAGCGGCCGTAAGTTCCGTTTCCTCGGTACCACCGAGCACGAGGCGCAGGTCCTTCGCCGCTTCACCAGTCTGAGATGAGTGAGCTTCGTCGACGAGCACGGCGTACTTCCGATTCGGAAGATCGTGCACTTTATCGAGCACAAATGGGAATTTCTGGAGAGTCGTAATGATTATGCGAGCCTGCTCACCGGCGAGCGCATTAGCGAGCTGCGTGGCGTTTTCGTCGATCTTTTCGACGACACCACGCACGTGTTCGAACTGGAACACAGTGTCCTGTAATTGGCGGTCGAGCACGATGCGATCGGTAATCACGACGACCTTGTCGAAGATCTTGTTGTCGTCTTTATCATGCAGCGTGGAAAGTCGGTGTGCAGTCCAAGCGATTGTGTTGCTCTTGCCGGATCCAGCGGAATGCTCAATCAGATAGCTCTTCCCAGCGCCGTTCGATTTTGCGTCTGCCTCGATCTTCAGTACGGCGTCCCATTGGTGATAACGGGGGAAGATGACCTTCTCCGCCGCCCTCCGAGCTGCGGCAGAACCCGTCGTCGGCCGCTCGACATGAGTGAAGCGGGCAAGGATGTCGAGCCAGTTATCTCGCTTCCACACGTCCTCCCATAAGTACGACGTGGCGTGGCCGTTCGGGTTAGGGGGATTACCCGGCTCACGATCGTTGCCACGATTGAACGGGATGAACTGAGTCTGCGGTCCAGCGAGCTTCGTCGTCATTGCTACCCGTTCGGGATCGACGGCGAAATGTACGAGTGCACGCTTTGAGCGCGTCAGATTTCGTGGATCTCTGTCGTTCCGATACTGCGTAATCGCATGCTCAATGCTTTGTCCTGTAATTGGGTTCTTCAGTTCTGCGGTAGCAACCGGTATGCCGTTCAACATCAGACAGAGATCGATTGACTTCTCTGATGTCGCTTCGTAATGAAGCTGGCGGACGAGGGTCGCACGGTTTGCTTCGTATCGCTCGACCAGTTCCGGTGTAAGGCTGTGGGCGGGCTTGAAGAACGCCAGTTGGAGCGTGACACCTCGATCGACGACGCCGTGACGGAGCACATCGAGAGTCCCTCGTTCATCAAGCTGTCCCGTTAGGCGCTTCCGGAATCCGTCCTTTGTTGCGGTTTCATCGTTTGCGTAGGACTTGACCAGATTCGACCAAGCCATCAACTGGGTGGCCGACAGGAAGACGAACAGATCTGACGCTCCGATTCCGGTGATGGGGTCGAAATCGTCTGGAGAACCCTGAAGCCATCCGTTAGCGAGCAGATGCGCCTCGATGGCGTCCTCGAAGGTCTGTTCTGTGTGAACGCCCGGCATTATGCGGCAATCTCTGGAATCTCGAGTTGGCCAACCACAGCGGCGGTAATGACCGCCTGCCGGCGCTCACCAAAGAGAGCCAACTGACGAGACAGCAGCGAAATCTGGCGCTGGACGTTTCGTTCAGCCTCAGTCAGCAGCCAGAGGTCTTGTCGTTGCCTGGCGCAATCGCTCATAGGCACGTGAATGCGCTTCAGATCCCAAATGTTCAAGCCCTTTACGGTCGCACCCGTAATCCTGGATTCAACCTGCCGCGTAACAGAAGGTGTCCTTAGGACAAGACGAAGCCATTGCGGCACAACGTTCCCTGCCGGTGCGATGCGTGCAACGTCCTGTGTCATGTTCGCACCGGTCAGTTCAGCGGGAACAACCTCTACATCTCCAATTCCGCCCCTGATGGCAAACACAAGATCATCTTTGACCAACCTTGCTCTTGCGTAGTGCGCCTCGATGTCTCGTGTCGTTCGATTCAATTCTGCGGGAGACAGTCGCCTAGCCGCAACGTCGCCACCTTTTATGATCGGAACACCGTCAGAGACATTGGGTCCGGGGAGAACGATTCCGTACATGATCGGACGATTTGGATCGGTCTGATACATGAGAGGACATGTCGCAGGGACATCACGCCAAATAACGCTTTCCGCAAACTCCGTCATGCGCTGGTTGAGTAGTTGCACCATCTTCTGTTTCTTTTCGATGAGACCGTCGAGGCGGGCAGTCTCTGCATCGAGGTAATCAGCGATTGCACGCTGTGCGTCGGTGGGCGGCAACAGAATCGGTAAATCTCGAAGATCCTCCCAGAGGATGTCGAACTGCGAGGGTGGCATAAATTTCGACACTCTTGTCAGTTCAGCTAGGTATGGCGTCGAGTGAAGCAAATAATGGAGATATCTTGCTTCGACGTCGGACTTGGGGCGGCATACGAAGTAGGCGGGGCTCACGATGCCCTCATAGCGACTGACGCCGAATCCACCTTGCCACGTGCGCAATTTGTTGAATACGACATCCCCCGGTTTTACAACCAGATATTTGGATATGTTTTCACCGAGTCGGTTGTAGTTGTCGTCTCGGCTGGATCTCGGCACCACACCATCATCCAGGAACACAGACAGCGGCTGAAGCTCCGGCTTTCCCGCCACCTTGCTCCTCTGGACGGTCCGACCAAGTGGTCGCACTTTCCAACTGACAGGCAGTTCGACGCTGTCGATGACTCCCGTCACCCAGTTACATTCCCCAAGAGATCCTGAATTTCTGATTCGAGAGCCTTTATCTCTGCGTCGATCTCGGCTAAGGGACGTGGAGGCACGTACTTGTAGAAATGGCGAATCAACGGAATCTCATAGCCGATCTTGGTCTTGTCGTAATCGAGCCAGGCGTCTTTGACGTACGGCAAGACATCGGTTTTCATGTAATCGTCGATCGCAGTGCGGTACTCGATTGTGTTGAGGCGGTCGCTCGGATCTGACCCCCAGGTCACACGAATGGATGGCAGAGGCACGTTCTCGTTGTCTCGCAGGTCGGGATCGGGCTCGGTCTCTCCCTTAGGTGTCGTAACCACCGGCGCCTGCTCGTCTCGTACGGAGAGCACGTCCCAAAGTGCCTTCTCGACTGATTTTGGAATCGGCCCCAGCAGTCGAAGCTCGTTCTTGTCGACCACAGACGTCCCGACAAGCGAGTTGAGCTGACGAGAAAGTCGATCCCGCTCCTCGTCCGTGAGCTTGATCCAGGATTTGTGAGCTGAGAGGAGACCGAGCGTGTCCGACGTCACCTCGTAACGAAGCCGAAGCGGTCGCTCGACGGTAATGCGCAGGAAGCCGAACGACTCATTCGGGAAGATCTTCACTCGCTCGGATTCGGTGAACTCCCCGTAGAGACGAGTGACGTCTTCGATCTGTTCGATGCTGATCTCCTTTCGTTTCTCACCGAGTGTCCTGCGCATCTTCACCCATGAGTCTCGTGCATCGACAAGCTGGACCTTCCCATGCCGCTCCGGGCTCTTTCGGTTTGTCACGACCCAGAAGTACGTTGAGATCCCCGTGTTGTAAAAGAGTTGATCGGGCAACGCCACGATCGCCTCCAACCAATCGTTCTCGATGATCCATCGTCGGATTTCAGATTCGCCACTCCCCGCCGCACCCGTAAACAGCGGTGAACCGTTAAAGATGATGGCGAGACGTGAACCGCCCTCTGCGGGCGGTTTCATCTTCGAGATCATGTGTTGGAGAAAGAGGAGCGAGCCATCGTTGATGCGAGGGAGACCCGCTCCAAATCGCCCAGAGAACCCTTTCGTCGCCGCTTCGGTGCGGATCGGATCTTCGACCTTTTTCCACTCGACGCCGAACGGCGGATTAGCGAGTAAGTAATCGAAATGACTGCCTTGGTGTCCATCCTCGGAGAAGGAGTTACCCCAGACGATGTGTGATGCATCCTGACCCTTCAGCATCATGTCCGAGCGACAAATCGCATACGTCTCGGCGTTTAGTTCCTGTCCGTAGACCTCTAGGCGAGAGCTTCAGGGTTCAGAGATCGGAGGTGATCCTCGGCAACCGAGAGCATCCCTCCCGTACCACACGCCGGGTCGAACAATGTGCGGACAATTCCAGGCTTCGTCAATGCTTCGGTGTCTTCGATGAACAGCAGGTTCACCATGAGTCGGATTACTTCCCGTGGTGTGAAGTGTTCACCGGCGGTCTCGTTCGAGAGTTCTGAAAAGCGACGGATTAGCTCCTCGTACAGGTAACCCATCTCAAGGTTCGAAACCTTGTCCGGATGGAGATCGATGTCTGCGAACCGAGACAGGACGAGGAACAACAGGTCCGCTCGATGCATTCGATCGATTTGAACCGAGAAATCGAACTTGTCGATTACGTCCCGAGCCGATGACGAGAACCCATTGATGTACGCACGCAGGTTGTCAGCGAGATTTGCAGGATCACCGAGAATGCGGCGGAAATCGAGTGGCGAAACGTTAAAGAACTGCTGCCCGGCTACTCCCTCCAGCACCGGATCGACGTTCTCGATGCGGCCCTTCAGCGACTCGTAACGCTTCAAGACCTCGGCCTTGGTCGGCTCCAGCACGCAGTCGAAACGTCGCAGCACCACTAGGGGCAGAATGACCTTTCCGTACTCGGACTGTTTGTAATCGCCCCGGAGCAAATCGGCGACGGACCAGATAAAAGCAGCGTGATTGTTGATCCGCCCGCTATCGACCACGGCCACCTCCTAATCGATTAGCGGCGATTTTGACACGTTGCAGAGGTACATCGCCCCTGCCAAGCTCCGACTGCGTCACTATTCTCGGCGTCTATGGCGATGCCCCGAATTTCCGAGCTACTCACTGACGTCCTCAGCGTTCTGAGCGATGAACGACGACGGACGTTAAAGGAGCTACGTCGGGACGTGGCCGAACGCCTGCACCTCACGGACGAAGAGAGGGCCGAGACGATCCGTGCCGGCATTTTGCGAATCGACAGCCGAACCTATTGGGCCTCTGAACACCTTGTTCAAGCAGCAGCTATCCGGCGACCCTCACGTGGTGTCTTTGAAATTACCGAGCGTGGTGTGAAATTGCTGTCCGATCATCCAAATGGCGTCACGCTCGATGATCTGAAGCAATTTCCGGAGTGCCAGGACTGGATACGCCGAACGAGAGAAGGTCAGGCTGGTAGGCGCCAGAAGGACGACCCAACCGACGTGATCGTCAGCTCGTCCGGAGGACCGGTCGAACAGATCGAAGCCGCCGCAGATGTCCTCCGAGTCTCGACCACTACCGAGCTTCTTCGGCGACTCAAAGGCGAGGAATTTGAGTTCTTAGAGCACGCCGTTCTGAAGCTCCTTCTTGCGATGGGATACGGAGGTTCCACCGAGGAGGTCGTTCACTCGGCCGGACCGGTGATGGCGGTGTCGATGGAGTGATCAAGCGGGACAAGCTTGGACTCGACGAGATCTACGTCCAATCGAAGCGGTTCGGCAGTGGAACCGTCGGTCGTCCGGAGATTCAGAAATTCGTCGGTGCTCTGTCGGGTAAGAACGCCGACACGGGCGTGTTTATCACGACGAGCAAGTATTCGTCTGATGCACGGGATTACGCAAACAACGTGCCATCAAAGAAAGTCGTCCTGATCGACGGCGATGAGCTAGCGAACCTAATGATCGATTTCCGAGTCGGAGTCACCGTGAGCCAGACGGTGAACATCTTCGAGATCGACGAGAACTTCTTCGAAGCCGAATGACCGATCCCGGCCAGTCGGCTTCGGACGATGCGACAATCGAGGCTCGCCTAGAAAGCTTGCCAAGGGCGTCGATGAGGACGACCGACAGATTCGGGTTCCGGCCGAGGGTGCGCCTTTCTTTCCCGACATCATTACGTTTGCTCTCACCTACAACGCATATGACCGTCACGGTGGAACCACGGGACCAACGACAAATATCAGCAATCGCATGCGGAAGCGGTTTGACCGTGATCGTGTACTTCCTGATGACCTCGACAAGCTGCGGACAGCGTTGTTCTTTGAGCAACGACGATTCGCTCACGACGACGACGGCAATCCGAGTGGCACCGATTTGGAATACATCGAAGCCCTTGTCGGAGCGATCCGAAGAATCAGCGGGGATTCTGTTTCGGGGCCGCCAGACGCTCTGCCCTAATGTTCTAAAACCAATCGTCCTCAGCTCACGTTTGTTTGGGCGCCGCTACGGCCGAGGACACGGTTCCCTTCAGACTGTGGGTTTACTACTGAAATAATCGAGGACGAAGGTGCCCGAACGTGATCACCCTGCGCCAACGTCCTAGACCGGAGGAGGAGCCATGGAAAAGAAATTCACCAGCGACGAACTCCCCCTCGCACAAATGCTCGACGAAGCGGGATCCGGAAAACTTCAACTTCCAGATTTTCAGCGAGGTTGGATTTGGGACGACGATCACATAGCGAGCCTCCTCGCCTCGATTTCCATGTCCTACCCGATCGGTGCCGTAATGACGCTTCAAGCTGGGAATCCCGATGTGCGATTTCGTCCTCAGCCAATCGAAGGGGTCCAGCTCGATGGTGGGGTGGAGCCGGAGATCCTGCTTTTTGAATCGCCCTGGGTCTGATGGAGACTCGGTTCATTGGATGCCAACGAGTTGCTGATCTGAACTCTTGGCTGCGAACGCCTCCTCGAACTCAGCCGGTGGAACGTAGCCGAGATACTCGTGCAGTCTCTCTGCGTTGT
>JBAVUF010000132.1:0-6408 GCA_049696635.1 Acidimicrobiales bacterium
ACGCCGAGCCGGGGTCGAGGAACTCGGCCGCAAAGAATCCGCCGAGAACCGCGAACGACGCCGCCGGCAAGACGAGCGCCCGACTCGGCAACCGGCTCATGCCGACGACCGGAAGGTGGCGGAGGAGGTGGGGGAGGAACGTCGCCGGTCCGAGCGCGACGAACAGGCCGATCGCACCGACGAGGTACCAGACGCGAATGCGCGACGCGTTCGGTGAACGGAACGAGAACGCCAGCGCGACGGCGCCGACGATCGCGAGGAGTCCGGGATACACGTCGATCTCGGCGAGATTCGCGCCGCCGACGTAGTGGCGGAGACCGATGAGTCCCCCGCCGAAGAGGTGCGGGAGGAGCACGAGCGAGAGCTCTGCCGGACGCACCGACCCCTGGGTGAGGAAGGCGAACGGCACCGCGGCGCGCTGGGATACCGCGACGAAGCGGTCGGCGGGGATCACCTGCACCGAGGCGACAAGCGTGCCGACGACGGCACCGAGCGCCATCATCGCCGCACGACGCAGGCGGCGATTGCTCGACACGATGACCGAGATTCCGTAGATCGTCGCGCCGAGCGCGGCGTAGAACTCCGATTCCGGATTGCCCGAGAGGCCCGCCGCGGCGACCGCGGCGGCGAGGAACGCCGTCCAAGCAAAGAGGTGGCGGCCAGTGCCGCGCCCGACTCGTTGCAGCCCGATAAGTACCCAGGCGAGGCTCGCCGCGGTTTGCACGACGTCCAGGTGGATCGCCTGCGAGGAGACGTACCCGCCGAGCCCGTAGATGGCGCCGCCGATGCCGGCGGGGAGCGGTTCGAGCCCTTCGCAGCGCAAAAAACAGAAGAGGCCGACGGCCGCGCCGGCGAAGGCGATGACCTCGACCCCGACCCAGGCGACGATCCCGGGAAGGAATGCGAACAGCGCGATGTCCGGGAACGCGACCGTGGCGTTCGCGGACGCGAGCAGCGGGGAGCCACCCCAGGCGAAGGGGTTGTAGATCGGGAGATGACCGTGGGCGAGGATCTCCCCGGCGAGCACGCGCAGCGGGTAGTTCTGAATGACGTTGTCGCCGGTGAGCAGCGGGTATCCCGCAGCCGCCGGGATCGCGAAGAAGACGAGCGGAATTCCGATCAAAATCCCGAGCGCGATGAGGTCGCCCTGGCGGCGTCGCCACAGTCGCCCGCGCGCCGGAGCGTCGACGTCCTCATCGGCGCGTCCGAGCTCATGCACGCCAGCTGGGGTCAGGACTCCCATCGCTCGGACGGTATCGAACAGCCCGTCGGGAAAGCACGATGGCGTCGTTTGGACACAAACGCCTTCGCCAATTCTCAGATCCGCTGGGTAGGATCACGACGTGTCGACCGGAGGGCTCGGCCTCGAGGCCGCCGAGGCGCAGCGGGGCACGGATGATCGGCTCGAACCGCCGCTTCCCTCGAATCGTCTCCTCGCGCTCGCCGAGCGCGTCTTCGTAGCCGACTACTCGTACGACTGGCACTGGCTGAACGCGCTGCGCGCGCTTTGGCGGACGAGATTCGCGCGTTTTCGGCCCGTCGTCGCAACTGAACCGTACGTGCCGGGTGTTTCGAAGCTCGGCGGTGCGCTCTTGCGCCCGGCGCTCATGGGCTTCGTCGCCTCGGTCGCGATTTTCTTCGGCGCGACCCAATCCGACTCGCCCTTTACCGAAAAGCTTCCCGGTGCCTGGTTCTTCGGGATTCCGCCGCAGCCGGCCATCGCCGGATATCACCCCGCGCCCGGCCAGTCGCTCTTCCTCGGGGTGATCGCGGTCTACGGCGGCATGTTCTTGATGATCGGTGCCTGGTACGAAGTCGTGAAGCTGATGTCACAGCATCGCGGCTTTCCGGTCGCACGCTTGATACCAGTCTTCGCCGCGTGGGTCGTGCCGATGTTGTTCGTCGCGCCATTGTTCAGCAAGGACGTGTATGCGTACGCCGCGCAGGGCGAGATGATGAGTCACGGCATCAACCCGTACCTGTACGGAACGAACGTCATCGGGGCGACGCCGTTCTCGCGTCTCGCGGATCCGCTATGGGGCAACGTCACCTCCCCGTACGGCCCGATGTTCCTCGCCATCGACGGCTGGATCGTGACGCTCGCGAGCCACAACTTGCTCGTGTCGGTCGTCGGCCTGCGTCTGCTCGAACTCTTCGGTGTCGCGCTCGCGGCGTTCGCTATTCCCACGATCGCGCGATCGTTCGGTCGCGATGAGGCGGCCGCGTTCGCGCTCGCGGTGCTGAATCCGCTCGTCATCTTGAATCTGATCGCCGGAGCGCACAACGACGCCTTGATGATCGGACTGCTCGCAGTCGGCTACGCGCTCGCCCGCCGCGGTCACCCCGTCTGGGGAATCATCGTTTGTGGATTCGCTGCGTCAGTGAAAGTGCCGGCGATCATCGGCGCGCTCTACATCGGTTGGGATTGGCTCGGTCGTGGTCGAAGCGTCCGAGACCGGATCCGACCTACCGTCACGGCGCTGCTCCTCGCCGTCGCGACGATGACGGCGCTGACCGAGGCCGTCGGACTCGGGTGGGGTTGGATCTCGGGACTCACAAACCCAGATGCGGTGCGCTCGTGGCTCGACCCCGCGACCGGGATTGGCTTGACTCTCGGACACCTCGTCCACGTGATCGGCCTCGGCCGTCACACGCACATTCTGCTGACCGTCACCCGGGGCAGCGCCTTTGCGTTGGCGTTCGCGGTTGGGCTTCGCATGCTCTTGCGCTCGGACAAGATCGGCCCGCTTCGTGCGATCGGTTGGACCTTGATCGCGTTCGTGATCCTCGGCCCCGTGGTCCAACCTTGGTATGCGTCATGGGGATTCGTTTTCCTTGCCCCGGTGGTCGAGGGGCAGGTGCGTCGGCTGGTCATGGGCCTTTCGGCTGTGGCGTGTTTCCTCCAACTGCCAGGTGGGCGCGTGCTTTTGCACGAGCTCGCGATCGCCAACCCTGCGCTCATCGTCGGTGCCGCTCTCCTCCTCGTCTTGATCGCTGTCGCTTACCTCTATCCGAAGTTCCGGCGTGTGCTGACGCCACAAAAAGAGCTCGCCGAGACCGGATAGCAAGCCGTGGCGCGTGGTCGCCCGTGTTAGAGCAGCGCCTGCATGAGGCAGACGTCCAGCCAGCGCCCGAATTTCCTCCCCACCTCGCGTTCGATCCCGATCACCTCGAACCCGCATGCGCGGTGCAGCGCGATCGACGCCGGGTGATCACCGACGACGCGGCCGATGAGCGAATGGAATCCGTGCAGACGCGCCTGGTCGACGAGCGCCGAGAGGAGCGCCTTGCCGACGCCTGCGCCACGATGTGACGCCGCGACGTAGATCGAGTCCTCCGCCGTCGTCGAGTAGCCGGGTCGCGTCCGGTAGGGGGAAAGCGACGCGAAGCCGACGACCTCGCCGTTGATCTCGGCGACCAACAAGGCGTAGACACCGGAGTGCTCCGCCATCCACGCGCGCTGGTCCTCAGGGCTGCGCTCGACGAGGTCGAAGGTCACCGTCGAACCTGTGACCTCGGCGTTGTAGATCGCGCGGATCGGCTCCGCGTCCTCGGGGCGCGCGACGCGAATCTGCAAGTCGACGACTCCTTCCTCGGTACCGCGCGAGCGCGGCCAAGTATCATCGCCGCGGCGAGAGGCATTCTCCGCCGTGCCGCCCCCTTAGCTCAGTCGGCAGAGCACAGCCATGGTAAGGCTGGTGTCGTCGGTTCGATTCCGACAGGGGGCTCTTTGCTTCTGGCGCAGCTGGGGCATGCGCACAGCGCGAACGTGGCAGCGCATCCGAACCGATTCCCGCCTCGCTCACATCGCTCTAATCGGTCGCACATTTCCTCTTTCCATCGGCGTGTTAGTTCTGGTCGAGCCGTTCGCGACAGCCGACGAGTGCGGCGTGAGCGGCGTCGGTAGCCACAAGCTCCGCCTCGGATTCTGTCCAGTCGTAGAAGACAAGTAGAAGACAAATAGAGAAGGGGGACGACCAATGCAGCTGAAGGAGAACGTTCGCGGGCCCCACAGACCGAATCTCGCATTGCGGTGGGCGCTCGGTGTCACGCTTGTCGTTGCGGGCGTGGCGACGCTCGCGGCGCCGGCCGCTTCGGCCGCCAACCGGGGGGCCCCGGCACGCCTCGATTCGGCGGCGCGCTTTCACGTCACGGGGATCGTTTCTGGCGTGAGCGCCAACAGCGTGCAGCTATTCGTCGAGCGCGGCGTCGTCGCGGGCCATTCGGCGCGGCATCAGCTGTTGACGGTCCAACTCGGCCACGTCCGCATCCGCGAGGTGACAGCAGGGAAAGGACATGCGCGCTTTAGTGCCGGCAGCTTCGCCATTGGCGAGGTCGCGCGCTGTTCGGGGGAAGTATCAGCCGACGGATCGTCCGCTGATCTCGAAGCCGAGTCGGCAACGGTCTCGACCGATACACCCGCGACCGCGCTCGTCGGCACCGTGTACGAGACGGGCGGCTCGTTGGTCATCGTGGACCGCACCGTCTTCGGCCGATGGGACGAGATGAGCAGCTTTGTCCAGCCGGTCATCGTCGACGACACCAACGCGACGGTCACCCTCGACGGCGCGGCGGCGATGGCCTCACAGATCGCAGCCGGTCAAACGGTCATCGTGCTCGGGACTGACGACAACGACATCGTTCTCGCCGCGTCGATCGACGCCTTCACGACGCCACCAACGATCGCAACGGGAATATTGCAAACCGTCTCGGGCACGACGCTCGCGATCACGCCGTTCGGAGGGCGCTTCCTCCCCCTTTCGTTGTCACAAGCCGGGAACAACAACGTCTCGGACTCGTTTGGTCCGTTCCTCGTCGACGCCTCGACCGCGACGATCGTGTTGAACGGCGTCTCCGGCGCCGCCGTTTCGGAGCTCACGCCAGGTGATGCGATCATCGCGGTCGGACCTCCTGGGACCTCGCCGCTCGTCGCGACCACCGTCTTCGCCTTCAATCAGTCCGACGTCGCGCCGCTGTTCTTCGTGCGGCATCACCACCTCGGCTTCCAAAACGGACAAGGCGGTCAATGGTGGTCCGGACAGCAATCCGGAAAAGGCGATCGCGGTTCGAATTCGCAAGGGGCTGACGGCTAGGGGAAGCACGATTCGCCCGGAACAGGAAGCCCGCAGGGCCGAGGGTTTCTCGGCCCTGCGGGCCCGCCTCAGGGCGACGACACCGGCGCCGTCACGTCGCGATCGGCCAAGGCTTGTGCCACCTTCGGTTCCTTCAATCGACGCTCGAGAACGGTCGGATAATCTCTTCGGAGATGGCGGCGTAGCTCAGTTGGTTAGAGCACACGGCTCATAATCGTGGGGTCGCCGGTTCGAGTCCGGCCGCCGCTACCAGCGCGGGGCTCTGCCGCTGGCGGCGGGACGAGCGTTGACCGGGAGTTGAGGACAAGAGATGCCAAAGAACGAGAAGCGGGTCAAGGTCACCCTCGAGTGCGAGGTGTGCAAGCGCCGCAACTACATCACGACGAAGAATAAGCAGAACGACCGCGAGCGGATCGAGATGCGCAAGTACTGCCGCTTTGACCGGCGCCACACCCTCCACAAGGAGACCCGCTAATCCGGCCGGTGGCGGAACGGTCGCTCCGGCGTCCCCACCCGACGTCCCCGCGGCGCCTAGAAGACCTTGTTTTGCGCGCACGCCTCGGCGACGCCGAGGCGTTCAGTGCCATCGTCGAGCGCACTGCGGTCGAGGTCCACGCGCTCGCCCTTCGCTTGACGGGCAATGAGCACGATGCGTGTGACGTCGTGCAAGATGCGTATCTGCGGGCCTTCCGGTCGATCGGTCGTTTTCGCGGGGACGCCTCGGTGACGACGTGGCTGTACCGGATCGTCGCGAACTGCTCGTCGAACCATCACCGCACGTCGAGGCGACGACGGGAAGCACCCCTCAGCGCGCACGTCGCCGAGGCGGTGCCATCGGCGAACGTAATCGAAGCGGGAGGTGACGGCCTAATCCTTCGCGTCGACGAGCGAACGCGACTTTTGGCCGCGCTCGATCGGCTGTCGCCGGCGTTGCGCGCGCCGGTCGTTCTTCACGACGTGTACGGATTCGGTCATGCGGACATCGGCGTGAGCCTCGGCATCTCGAAGTCGGCGTCGAAGGTGCGCTTGCACCGCGCGCGCCGGCAGCTCAAAGAGGCGCTCGCCGAGAAGCCGATCGGAAAGGTGCAGGAACGCAAACCGGTCGCGGCGAAGCGGCGGCCGCGACTGGTCGAAGATGCGCTCGCCGGCTGAGTTACTCCACCGGCGCAGCCCCGAGCGCTCCACGCTCGATTGCGGGCAGGTCGCCCGTGAGATCGAGACCCAGCTCGACTCGGGCGGCGAGCCGCGTCCTGACCTCGTCGCCCACATCGAGCAGTGCCTGCGTTGCCAAGCAGAACTCGCCCGACACCGTCGG
>JBAVUF010000133.1:0-19281 GCA_049696635.1 Acidimicrobiales bacterium
AGATAGCGCACCGATGACGTGAAGCGGTGCTGATAGTCGCGGTGGGTTCCCTCGTAGAGCTCGAAGGCGAAGTCCTCGGGACCGGCGTCGTCGATCGCCGCCGCCACCATCTCCGCAGCGACGTCTAAGAGGTGGTCGTCGTGGCGGCCGGCGTCGAGCCAGATCGCCCGCATGGCGAGGATCGCGTCCTCGTGGCGGGGAACGAGGCGGATCGGGTCCCACTCGAGCCACCGCCCCCACACCTCGCCGATGAGTTCGCCGGTTGCCAGGTCGAAGGGCACCCGCACCGTGCCGTCGGGATCGGTCGAGTAGCACGACGCCATCGCCCAGACCAAGCTGAGCTGAGCGTCGCTCGGGCGAGACATCGGTGGACGCGCGCGAAAGTTGGCGAAGAAGGCGTCGTACGACGAGTCGTAGAGATCGCGTAGCGCGCGGTGCGCGAGGGCGAGATCGGGGCGCAACGTCAGATCGAAGCAGGCGTCGGGGGCGTGCGCCGCGAAGGCGCCGAAGACGTCGGGACGCAACAGCGCCGCCGTGATCGCCCCGATGCCACCGCTCGACTGACCCAAGACGGCGCGTGATCCTGCGCGGGCGAGTGTGCGGTACTCGCGGTCGACGAAGGCGACGACGTCGGTCGCGAGGTAGGTGTGGTACCGGCCGCAGCCATGCGAGTCGACGTACTGACTGCCGCCGACCGAGGTCCAGGCGTCGACATACGCGACGACGCAGCCCGGCGCGCCCTCGTGGAAGGCGGCGTCGACCCGCTCTCTTGCCGTCTGGTCGGCGTACATCGGCCGGTTCGACCAGCGGGTCGAATAGGAGCCGAAGCCGTGAAGGACGTAGATCGCGGGGTAGCGCTCGGCCGACTCGTCATAGCCCGGCGGGAGGTAGACGGTGATCGGTCGGGTCGCAGGGTCGCCGAGGGGATTGCCCTCGAGCGACGGCGCGTGGATCTCCCGTTCTTCGAGTCGGCCGAAAAGTTCCTCCGTCCAAGGACGCACGACCGTTGTTACCTCGTCGGTGCGGCGAAGGAGAAATCGCCCGCGACGCCGATGGCGTTCAGTCCGCCGTCGTGGTCGCGACGGTGTCGCGCAGCCGCACCCAGGGCAGCATCCAACTGAGGATGAAGGCGAGCAGGGCGACCGGCACGGCGATGAGGAACACCGTGTCGAGCGAGCTCGCGTACGAATGGAGGATCGGCGTGCGCACCGCTGGGGGCAACGTCTTCAAGATCTTGGGAGTGAAGTTCGACGGTGTCAGGCCGTTCGGCAACGTGCGGCCATGCAGGACGGTCTTCAGCTTCGAGTCGTACAGGTTCGTGAAGATCGCCCCGAAGATCGCCGTGCCGAATGCGGCGCCGATCGTGCGGAAAAACGTGACTCCTGACGTCGCGACGCCAAGCTCGCCGTAGGGCACGGCGTTCTGCGCGACGAGGACGAGGACTTGCAGCAACATCCCGATGCCGAGACCGAGCACAAGCATGTCGAGCGACATGACGAGCGTCGACGTGGCGACGTGAAGGAACGAGAGCAAGAACAAACCGATCGTGACTAGCGCCGAGCCGAGAATCGGGAAGGCGCGATAGCGGCCGGTCCTCGTGATCGCGATCCCCGACACGAGTGAGGTCACGACGAGGCCGACCATCAGTGGAAGCAATCGCAAACCCGAGATGGTCGGGGACAGTCCGCGCACGTCTTGGAGAAACAGCGGCAGGAAGACAATGCCGCCGAACATCGCGAAGCCGACGATGAAGCTCATCGCGGACGAAACGCCGAAGGTGCGGACCGAAAAAAGATGCAGCGGGAGTACCGGCTCCTTCGCGTAGCGCTCCACGACGACCCAGGCGACGGCGAGCAGCACACCGGCGATTCCGAAGAGGTAAATCGGTGTGGACGCCCAGGCGTAGGTCGTGCCACCGAGACTCGTGAGCAGTACGAAGCTCGTTGCAGCGAGCGCGATGAGCAGTGTTCCGAGGTAATCGATCACGTGGTGGACGCGCGTCAGCGCGCTCGGGACGTTCGCCGCGATGACGACGAGGGCAACGGCTCCGACCGGCACATTGATGTAGAAGATCCATCGCCACGAGAGCTGGTCGACGAAGAGCCCGCCGAGCAACGGACCGATGATGCTCGCCGCGCCGAAGACCGCGCCAAAGAGACCCTGGTACCGGCCCCGTTCACGCGGCGGCACGACGTCGCCGATGATCGCCTGGGTGCCGACGAACAGCCCGCCGCCGCCGAGCCCCTGCAGCGCGCGGAACGCGATGAGCTCAATCATCGACTGACTCAAGCCCGACAGGATCGACCCGATCAAGAAGATGACGATCGAGAGCTGGAAGAAAAACTTTCGGCCGTATTGGTCGCCGAGCTTGCCCCACAACGGTGTCGAGGCGGTCGTTGCCAAAAGGTACGAGGTGACGACCCAGGAGAGGTGAGTCGCGCCGTGCAGATCGGCGACGATCGTCGGTAGCGCCGTGGCAACGATCGTCTGGTCGAGCGCAGCGAGCAAAAGCGCCAGCATCAAGGCGCCGATGATGAGGTTGCGCCGGCCGGCGGTTGCCGGCACGAGTCCTGAGTCGAAGGTCGCCTCCGCCTCCGCCGTCGCTTCGCTCATCGCGTCGACCCCGTCTGGTCGGTCGGACCGAACGTCCCCCCGCGTGGTGGCACTCGGCGAGGCTACTTGCGAGGCATTTGCCGCCAGCGCGACGAACGCCCGGGTTGGTTCGAGTTGTGCCCGCTACGGTCGCCAGCGGTGACCAAGCGCAGAGGAGGCAGGCGATGAGCTGGGCGAAGGAGCTTCTCGACGAGATGCGTGTGCCCTCGCGGGAGCTGCGCGATCTGATCCCCGGGGTGTATTCGGGATTCGCCGCCATCGACCACGCCGCGATGGCCGATGGCGCGCTGAGCGAGAAGGTGAAGCAGCTGGTCGCGCTGGCGATCTCGGTGACGCGGGAGTGCGACGGATGCGTCGCTGCTCACGCCAAGGCGGCGGCCCGGGCCGGAGCAACCGAACCCGAGGTCGCGGAGGCCCTCGGCGTTGCCATCCAGATGAACGGGGGACCCGGCACCGTCTGGGGACCGCGCGCATTTGCGGCATTCAGGGAGTTCGCGGACACCACCTAGCGCCAATCGGGCGGGTGGGCCTCGCCGCTGGCGGACGCCGACGGGGGCGGTTCGCGGCGGCGCTCCATGAAGCGGCCGGGGCTGACCGGCCGGAAGCCGGACCTCTCGTAAAGGCCATGGGCGTCGCGTGTCGCGAGCAGGTGGAGCCCGACGCCGCGAACCTGGTCGACCGAACTCGCACACTCGACAAGGAAGGTACCGAGTCCTCGTCCGCGCACCGACTCATCGACAAATACGTCGCACAGCCACGCAAAGCTGACCCGATCGGTTACCCATCGGCAAACCCCGACGAGTTCGCCGTCTCGCGAGTAGAGGCCGAGGGGTAGCGACCGGGCGAACGACGCGCGCACGTCGTCGAATGACCGTCCCTTCGCCCAGTAACTCGCCTCGGATAGCCACCGGTGGACCCGTTTTAGGTCAAGTGACGCGCGCTCGTCACTGACGAAGTAGCCGTCGCTCCGATCCCAGCGCAAGAAGGCGATTCTAAGGATCGACGATGAACCGGTTGCGTGTTCATCGTGTTGCGGTGCGCGATCTGACGAACGTCTGTTGCCACGCGATGCGCGACAGCAGTCACCGGCCGTGAACGATCGAGATGTGTCAGTTATTGATCGTGTTTGCGCAAGAACTGTCACTTATGCTGGGCTGATGTCCGAGGGCGATGATGATGCTCTAATCGAGCAGTTGCGCGCCTTCGGCGTATCCGCAGAAGAACTCGAAGAGCTCGTACGTAAAACAGAAGAAGACGCGAACGCGCGTTTCGCGCGCGGTACCGAACCTGTCGCGCCGGCACCTCCGCCGCCGCAGCCAGGTGCGTTCGATCCACTCGTCCCTCCGAGCGCGCCGCGAGATGAACCCCCGCCGCCACCACCATCGCCATCCGTACCGACAGAACCTGGTGATGCCGAGACGAACCGCATGCGCGAGCGCGCGCTCGCGGAAGCGAAGGATGCTGCGGCGCAGATCCGGGCGAGCGCGATCCGACTCGTTTCGGAAAAGCTGCAGGCCGCCGAAGATGAAGTGATGGCATTGCGAGTGCGCGCCGCCGATGAAGTCGCCAAGCTGCGCAGTGACACCGCTCGATCGATGGTCGTCCGACTGCGCGAGGCCGAGACCGAGGCGCTGGCGCTCAAAGATGCCGCCCGAGAAGAGCAGCGCGCCTTTTGGCGGACGACGATGCAGGAGTTCTCGGAATCTCAGCAGCAGATGGCGCAGGTGCGTTCGCAACTCTCCAGGCTTGTGACAGAGATCACCGACGCCGTTGCCCACGTCGAGTCGTCGGCGTATTCGATCGTGGCACTGTGCCAACGACGCCTCGACGAACTACAGCGCGAGGCGCCGTCGATGCGCTGACGCCCCACCATCGTGATCGTCCGCGCAACCTCGACTCTTCGCCCGGACGGAAGGGGCAGCCGCATCTGGAAGACTCACGATGTGACGAACGACTTCACCCGCCCCACGGTGCACCATTGGATCGACGGCAAGCCCTTCGAAGGATCGAGGGACCGTTTCGGCGATGTCTACGATCCGGCGACGGGCGAGCTCACAAAACGCGTCGCGTTCGCATCACCCGCAGACGTCGACTCCGCCGTTTCATCGGCCGCCGCGGCGTCGCCTTCTTGGAAGGCGACGACACTGACGAGACGCGTGCAATTCCTCTACGACTTCCGAGAGTTGCTGAATGCACGCAAGGGCGAGCTCGCGGAGATCATTACCTCCGAACACGGCAAAGTGCGCGCCGACGCCCTCGGCGAGATCACCCGCGCGCTCGAGGTCGTCGAGTTCGCGTGCGGCATTCCTCACCTGCTGAAGGGCGGCTACTCCTCGACGGTCTCGACCGACGTCGACGTCTATTCACTTCACCAACCGGTCGGCGTCGCAGGAATCATCAGTCCGTTCAATTTCCCGGCGATGGTGCCGTGCTGGTTCTTCCCGATTGCGATCGCGACGGGAAACACGGTCGTCCTGAAGCCGAGCGAAAAGGATCCCTCCGCCTCCAACTGGTTCGGGGAGTTGTGGGGCGAGGTCGGACTGCCGGCTGGCGTGTTCAACGTCGTCCACGGCGACAAGGTCGCCGTCGATCGTCTGTTGGAACACCCGAGCGTCGCTTCGATCTCGTTTGTCGGCTCGACCCCCATCGCGCGCTACGTCTACGAGAACGGGACGCGCGCCGGCAAGCGGGTCCAGGCCCTCGGCGGCGCGAAGAACCACATGGTGGTCCTTCCCGATGCCGATCTCGATCTTGCCGCCGATGCGGCCGTGAACGCGGGGTTCGGCTCCGCGGGCGAGCGCTGCATGGCGATCTCCGCGGTCGTTGCGGTGGAGCCGATTGGGGACTCACTCGTGAGAAGAATCGCCGAGCGCATCGGCACGGTGAAAGTCGGTGACGGCCGGCGCGACAGCGACATGGGTCCGCTCGTCACGCGCGCCCATCGCGACAAGGTGGCGAGCTACCTCGACGCGGGCGTCGAGCAAGGTGCGACGCTCGTCGTCGACGGTCGCAGAACGAAGATCAACGGCTCGCCCGACGGGTTCTGGTTCGGCCCGACGCTCTTTGATCGCGTGCGGCCAGAGATGACGATCTACACCGACGAGATCTTCGGTCCCGTCCTCTCGGTCCTGCGCGTCCGTTCGTACGACGACGCGCTGGCGCTCGTGAACGACAACCCGTGGGGAAACGGCACCGCGATTTTCACGAACGATGGGGGAGCCGCGCGTCGCTTCCAAGAAGACGTGGAGGTCGGCATGATTGGCGTCAACGTGCCGATCCCCGTTCCCGTCTCGTACTACTCCTTTGGCGGCTGGAAGAATTCGCTGTTCGGCGACACGCACGCCTATGGACCCGACGGGGTCCACTTCTTCACGCGCTCGAAGGTCGTGACGAGCCGGTGGTTGAACCCGAGCCATGGCGGCATCAATCTCGGATTCCCGCAAAACACTTAAGCCGCGTCCTTTCGGACCGAAGGAGTGATCGTGAGCGGCAAATCATTCGACGATCCCGAACTCGCTCGCGAGGTGTTCGCGAACGACCGCGAGCGGGTCTTCCACTCCTGGTCGGCGCAGGCGCTGATCAAGCCGATGGCGCTCGCGGCCGCGGAAGGCGTTTACCTCTACGACTACGAAGGCAACCGGTATCTCGACTTCGCCTCCCAGCTCGTAAACGTGAACATCGGCCATCAGCACCCGAAGGTTGTCGCTGCGATCCAAAAGCAGGCGGCCGAGATGTGCACCATCTCGCCGCACTACGCCGTGGCGGTGCGAAACGAGGCGGCGCGCCTAATTATCGAGCTCGCTCCGGATAGGTTGAACCGGGTCTTCTTCACTAATGCCGGCACAGAGGCGATCGAGCACGCGACGCGCCTCGCCCGCCTTCACACCGGGCGGATCAAGGTGCTGTCGACGTACCGCTCCTACCACGGTTCGACGACGACATCGATCAATTTGACGGGCGACCCGCGGCGCTGGCCGAATGACCACGGCAGTGCCGGCGTCGTGCACTTTTTCGGACCGTTTCTCTACCGTTCGCCCTTCCACTCTTCGAGCGAAGAAGAAGAGGGCGCGCGGGCGCTCGAGCACCTGGAGGGCGTCATCGCCTTCGAAGGCCCGGGGACGATCGCCGCGATCGTTCTTGAGACGATCCCGGGGACCGCCGGCATCATGCCGCCTCCACCCGGATATCTCGCCGGGGTGCGCGAGCTGTGCGACCGGCACGGGATCGTCTACATCGCCGACGAGGTGATGTGCGGGTTCGGCCGCACCGGCAAGTGGTTCGGGTTTGAGCACTTCGGCGTCGAGCCCGACCTAATCGCCTTCGCAAAGGGGGTCACGTCGGGGTACGTCCCCCTCGGAGGTGTGATCATCGCCGATGAGATCGCGCGTACCTTCGACGAGCGCGCCTTCCCCGGTGGCTCGACGTATTCGGGGCATCCCCTCGCCTCCGCAGCGGCGATCGCGACGATCAACGCGATGCGCGATGAGCAGATCGTCGAAAACGCAGCGACCGTCGGACGTGAAGTTTTCCGTCCCGGACTCGCCGAACTGAAAGATCGGCACCTCTCGATCGGGGACGTTCGTGGCCTCGGATGTTTTTGGGCAGTCGAGTTGGTCGTCGACCGCGAAACGAAAGAACCGGCAGCGCCGTACGGCGGCACCTCGGAGGCGATGAACGATTTCCTCGCCACATGCAAGGAACATGGACTGATCCCGTTCACGAACTTCAATCGCGTCCACGTCGTGCCGCCCTTGACGATCACAGCAGATGAGGCACGCACCGGACTTGCGATCTTGGACGAGGCGCTAAAGGTCGTGGACGCGCACTACGTCGGTCGCTGAACCCGGCCTCGCTTTTGGCGAGAACGAGGGTGAGCTTTGCTACAACGGTCCAGTGGACCTGCACATCGAGCGGCTGATCGACGAATCGCGAACGGATGACTGGCACTCCGTCGGCGTCGCCACACTCGCACACGACCAGCCCGACCTGATCGCCGACCCGGTCGAGGAGGTCCGCGCCCAAGTCCCCGACGGATCACCGGGGCGGCCCATGGAGTTCCATGTCGGTTACGCCGATGGCCTCCCGGTCGCACGCACCAGGCTCGTCCTTCCGACGCGCGACAACACGCAGTTCGCCTTCGCGAAACTGGAGGTCGTCCCGGCCCATCGCCGCCGTGGATACGGGCGGGCGATGTTCGAACATCTGCGCGAACGGGCGATCGCGCGCGATCGAACCATTCTCGTCGGAGAAGTGCCGGGGCCGCTCGAAGGGACGCCTCCTGGCGCCCTCTTCGCGGCCTCGCTCGGAGCCAAGGAGGCTCTGCGATCGATCCGCAGGGTTCTCGAGCTGACGGGGCTTCCGCCGGCTCAGCTCGAGCGCCTCGAGACGGAGGCACGCGAGCGGGCCGAGGGATACGAGCTCGTCTGCTGGGACGATCACGCGCCCAACGACGTCGTGGAAGACGTCGCTGCGCTCCTCGGTCGGATGGTCACCGATGCACCGATGGGGGACTTGCAGATGGAAAAGGAGGACTGGGACGAGTCTCGGGTCCGAGAATTCGAGAACGACTCGGTTCGTTGGGGACGCGCCCGTCTCGCGGTCGGCGCACGCGCGGTGGCCGATAGACGGCTCGTCGCGCTCACCGAAATGGGCGTCTCTCGTATCCAGCCCGCCATCGCCTATCAGTGGGACACGATCGTCGCACCGGAGCACCGAGGACACCGCCTCGGACAATGGGTGAAGTCGGTCAATCTCCGCCGGCTGATGACAGAGATGCCAGATACGAAGCGGGTGACGACATGGAATGCCGAGGCGAATCGCTTCATGATCGAGGTGAACGAACGGCTCGGGTTCCGACCTGTCGACCGCGAGTACGAGTGGCAGCTCGAACTCGCGGACGCCGGCTGAACGGCGTGGGCCGCGGCGTCCGGTCGTAGCGTCTCGACGTGGACTTCGGCACCGTCATCTTGCCTGAGGCGCGCTGGCGCGACTCGATCGCCACGTGGCGCCGCGCTGAGGAGCTCGGCTTCACCCACGTGTGGACCTACGACCACCTCGCTTGGCGCGGCTTTCGCGACGACCCGTGGTTCACGTCGATCCCGCTGCTCACCGCCGTCGCCGGTGCGACGAGCCGGGTGAGGCTCGGCACGCTGGTCGCCTCGCCGAACTTCCGCCACCCCCTCACCTTCGCGAAGGAGCTCATCGCCCTCGACGACATCTCGCAGGGCCGTGTGATCGCCGGCATCGGTGCAGGGGGTCAGGGATGGGATGCGACGATGCTCGGCCAGCATCCGTGGTCGGGTGCCGAGCGCGCCAAGCGGTTTTCCGAGTTCGTCGAACTGACCGAATTGCTTCTACGCGAGCCGAAGGTGAGTTGGCAGGGTACGTACTACGCCGTCGACGAGGCGCGTACCTTCCCGGGGTGCGTGCAGAAGCCGCGGCTTCCTCTTGCGATCGCGGCGGGAACGAAGGCCTCGATGCGCGTCGCGGCGCGATTTGGTGAGTACTGGGTGACGATCGGTGATTACGGGAAGGGCGAGATCGACGTGACGTCAGCGATCGCGCTCGTGCGATCACAGGTCACCCAGCTCGAAGATGCGTGCGCCTCGGTAGGTCGTGACCCGATGACGATTCGCCGGCTCGTGCTTACCGGGTTTCTCATCGACCCGGCGCTCGAATCGAAGGAAGCGTTCACGGACGCCGTCGGACGGTATGCCGAGGCGGGCGTCACTGATCTCGTCGTGCACTGGCCCAGATCGACTCCACCGTACGAGGGGGACGAACGGATCTTCGAAGCGATCTTTGCCCGTTGATTGGATCCGCGAAATTGGCAACGTGGCTTCGCGTCGATGGTCTCGAAGGCGATCATTGTATTGGCCAGATCGGGCGGTACTTTAGGCAGACCGTCTACGCATCTATAGACACCGACTCGATAGAGGCGGAACAGGCAGTTCAATGGGCACTGCTTCGCGTCGGTATCAATGGGAGTATTGGCAAGGCTTTAGCCTGCATTCTGCAGGGTCGTAATGTTCCTGAAGGCATCGACTCGGTCGGGGGCGCGCAGTGTCGGTGCAGGAGAAGGCGTAGTGACACATTCGGCGGCGATTCCACAGCGCACGGGGGAGCGGAGCCGTTTCCTCGCGAGACGATGGAATAGCGACATCGTCGAGGGCGGCGCGCTCGCCAGGTTGCTCTTCGACGACAGCCCGATCCCTGCGCAAGGCGTCGACGACGAAGGAAGGATCGTTGTCGCGAACGATGCGATGTTGCGATTGCTCGGATACGAACGCGCGAAGTACCTGGGCCGTCACATCGATCAGGTCGCGCGTCCACACGATGAAACAGACGAGGGCGCGCTCCTCGCCGACGTGCGCGCCGGTGCCCGCCAGCACTATGAGATCCGCAAACAGCTGAAGCGAGCCGACGGTTCGCTGGTCGCCGGCCGATTCGTAGTTGGAGCGGCGCGTGACTCCGCGGGGGGTTTCGTGGGAGTGGTCGCGCAGTTCATCGACGAGTCGACCGCACGGCTTCTCGAAGAAGAGATGCGTCGCTCGCGCTTGTTTCACGGCGTGACGGGCTTGCCAAACTGGGAACTCTTCATCGAGCGAGTCGAACTCGCGTTGCATGCGGCGAGTGAGTCCGGCTGCTCAGTCGGCGTCGCGGACGTGGACCTCGATCGGTTCATGCACGTGAACGATGAGCTCGGCAACGACTCGGGAAACGCGCTCATGATCGCCACCGGTCAGAGGATGGCGCAGCGGCTGAACCGCACAGACACGCTCGGCCACCTCTCAGGAGATGAGTTCGTCGTCGTTCGACCGGATCTGCGTGATCACTCCGCGCTCGCCGATTTCGGCCGAGAGCTTGTCGACATATTCGACGAGCCGTTCGTGATCGAGGGGCGCGAGATCAGACTGTCGGCGAGCATCGGGCTTTCGACCGGTGGGGAAGACGCGACCAGCGAGCGGCTGATTCGCGATTCTCAGCTCGCGCGAGAGCGCGCCCGATCGCATGGAGGCGGTCGCTTTGTGATCTTCGAGGGCTCGCTCCGAACTTCGGCCCTCATCACCGACAGCTCGCGGAACTGTCTCGTCCACGCGTACGAAGCCGACCAGCTCACGGTCCACTATCAACCTCTCATTGCACTCGAGACCAACGAATGCGTCGGCGTAGAGGCATTGCTCCGCTGGAATGATCCGGCGGGGGGAGCGCGGCTTCCCAGCGAATTCATTCGCGCCGCCGAGGAGACAGAGCTCATCGTCCCGATCGGCGCGATGGTGCTTCGAACCGCGTGCGAGCAGGCAGCGACGTGGGGCTGCGGGCGCGAGTCTGCACCGCGAGCGTGGGTGAACGTCTCCCCGGTGCAGCTCGAGGATCAGGGATTCCTCAATCTGGTGGGTGAAGTGCTCACGGTTTCGGGACTCCCAGCGGAGAACCTGACCCTCGAACTCACCGAATCCGCCTTGATGGAGAACGACCCCCAGGTCCGACGGACCCTCAAAGCCTTACGCGGGCTCGGCGTGCGCATCGCGATCGACGACTTCGGCACCGGCTATTCGTCGCTCGGGCGGATTCGCCGCCTGCCAGTTGACGAGCTGAAGATCGACCGCGAGTTCATCAGCGAGATGGACTCGGACGAATCTGCACGTCAGATCGTTCTTGCGATCATCGAACTCGGAAAGGCGCTCTCGGCGACGATCGTCGCCGAAGGTGTCGAGACCGAGGCGATCGCGGATCTCTTGCGGCAACTCGGTTGTCCGTTCGCGCAGGGATACCTTTTCGGTCGGCCCGGTGCGCCCGAAGAGCGCTTGCCGTTGATTGCATCCTGGGGTTAGCGCTTAAGAGAGCGTGCCAAGGAGCGCGAAGCCCGGGGTTGAAATGTTGCCCGCGTAAAATCCGTCGATGGCCGTCTGTCCTCTCCCTCGGGCACGGCGGGCAGCCAAGCGTCACCGAAGGCGAGCGTCCATGTTTGCTCCGGCTCTCTTTGCGCTCGTCGCGCTCGGATCGATGGGATTCGGCATGCCGGTGGAGGGAGCGAGTAAATCGCGATCTGCGGTGGCCAGTGTCCAATCCGCTCAGCGTTCGGTGGTGGAGGAAATCAACGCTGTTCGACGACATTTCGGGCTGGCGCCGGGAACTCTTACACGGGCGTACCAGTCGATCGTCGCCGCGTCAGCACGCTCGGATAGCGACCCGATCGTACGGTTCTCTGGCGGGGTGATCGAAGAGTACGGAGTATGGGGAATCGCCACGTCGACGGACTCGGCGCTCCCGCCCGGTCCGAGCGTGATCGTCCACGGCTGGGTCTACGAGGACGGCTGAATGGGTGTGCGCACGGTGAACCGTGATTGCGTGTCACCAACCGCACCGGCATGCAACGGCCATCGCCGCGCGATCCTCAGCAAGCCACCGGTTCCTGGCGCCCGGCTCTGAATCGACGTGGCGGTGGAACGAACGCGTCTGCGGGGATTCGCCGCATTGTCGATCGCGACGCTCCTTGTCTGGCAGTCCCCGGCCTCGACGGGGAGCTGAGCGTCCTCAGTTCGTAGCGCGGACTCCTTCGCTCGGCGGGTGTCGCAGCGGGAGGATGGCGACCGCGACCTGGCCCTCGTGACCTGCGGATCCTTCCATGGAGCGGGATCCTCGGCTCCGCCCTTTGATCGTGACGCCGGCAATTCGGTTCGCCGATAGCGTCGCCGAAAATCGACACTTCGGAAGGAAAGAGCCATACGCAATGAGTGATTCGGAAGCCCTCGACGCATATTCGGCGACGATCGTGCGCGTCGCCGACCGAGTGCTCCCAAGCGTGGCGAGCTTGCGGGTCGCGACCAGAAGGGGCCCAGGCGCGGGCAGCGCCAGCGTGATCACCGCCGATGGCTTCCTGCTCACGAGCGCGCACGTGGTCGAGGGTTCCGACGATGCATTGGCGCTGTTCGGCGATGGCAGTGAGGTTCGCGGCGACGTTGTCGGTCGTGATCCGCTGTCAGACCTTGCCGTGTTGCGGGCGCGAAGCGCTGTTCCGGCCCCGGTCGCGTTCGGCGACGCGTCCGCACTTCGGGTTGGCCAGCTTGTCGTGGCACTCGGAAATCCGCTCGGCCTCTCGGGAAGCGTGACCGCTGGGATCGTCTCTGGACTCGGACGTTCCCTGCCGACGCGGGCGGGTCGGGTCGTCGACGAGGTGATCCAGACAGACGCCGCGTTGAACCCCGGGAACAGCGGGGGAGTGCTCGCGAACAGCGTCGGTGAGATGGTGGGTGTGAGCACCGCCGTGGCAGGGGTCGGCCTCGGTCTCGCGGTGCCGATCAACGACACGACGCGCAAGATCATCTCGATCCTGATGACTCAGGGCAAGGTGCGGCGCGCCTGGCTCGGACTGGCGGGATCCCAGTCGAACCTGCCGGCGACGTACGCCGAGAAGATCGGGAGGAGAAGCGGCGTGCAGATTGCGCAAGTCGTCGACGCGAGCCCGGCGGCGGTGGCCGGTCTGCACCGAGGCGACATCGTCGTCGCCGTCGACGGCTCATCTGTCGAGAGCGCCACCGATATCCAGCGCCTCATGGTCGGCGACGCGATCGGAAAACGTGTCGAGATCACGGTCTGGCGCAACGGTGCGCTCGTCGACGTCGTCGCAGTGCCACAGGAGCTGGTCGACGCGTAAACGTGGGCCAGGTCCTTGCGCATCCAAGGACCGTCCATGAAGCATGCGAAAACTTGCTCAGGAAGTGAGAGAATCCGCCGGAGGGCGGATATGACCGATCGTGCAGCTCGCGCCGTCTCTTCCCGGCGCTTGTCGGATTCTCCGATCGTGACGCGCGTTCACGACCACCGGGCAGAACAGTTCGCAGCCCGCGCGACATCGTCGGAATTGCGTCGCGCACTCGATGGCCAACGAGTCGCGATGATCATCTGGCGACCAGCCGACGGCAGGATCGTGCTCGCCAACGAAGCGGCAACACAGCTGCTCGGCCGGCCACTCGAGGAGCTCATCGGCTCGAACGTCGACGAATACGTCGAGCCCGACCAGGCCGCGATCACAAAGCTTGCCCTTTCGAGCGGCGCGGTCGACGCGTATCGGGCCCGCCGACATCTGCGCGGCCACGAAGACGATGTGCTCTACGCGTGGATACGTGCCGTCGAAGTCGACGGAGAACGGTTCGCGATCACGGTTCTCGCTCTCGGGTCCGAGCTGGCGGGGCTTGGGGGAGCCGAGATCCAGTCTCCGTTCGGAGCGGTTGTCCCCGTGGCGACGGGAATCGTCGACGACAAGTGGGAGATCGTGACGGTAACCACCGATCTGAAGGAAATCACCGGCCAAGCTCCTGCTGACGTGCGAGGGCGATCGCTCTTGCAGCTGTTGTCCGAGGAGAGCGTGAACCGGGTCCGAGAGCTCGAACGTACCAATCCCGCGAAACCCTTCGCCCTCTTCCCAGCCACGTTTCGCGAACCGAACGTCCCGGAGCTCGCCGCGTGCCTCCTTGTGGGCTCGCCGTGTCGCCGAAAGCCAAGGGAACGGATGTTCGCGTTCGTCGGTAGAGAGCACCGCGCGACCGCGGGACGGACGGCGCGCGAGCGCGAACTCGAACAACGGCTCAGGAGGATCAGCGCTGAGGTGAGGGCGGCGGGGCTGATCGACCTGCTGGGTGATGTCGGAGTGCCGCCGGGCAAGATCGGCGAGGAACTCTCGACACGACAACTTGAGATTATGGAGATGCTCGTTCGCGGCGCCCGTGTCCCGACGATCGCGCGGACCCTCTACATCAGCCCGAGTACCGTCCGTAATCACTTGTCGACGATCTATCGGCGTCTCAATGTTCACTCGCAGGCGGAGCTGTTGGACAAGCTGCGCGCGCAAGCCGCAGGGGACGACTGAGAAGCGACTCCTAGCTCGAATCGTCAAAGGCTTGGCGTTTGGCAGTCGTCGAGGCCGTAAGGTTCGGTCGTGCTCATATCAACGATGAATGACATTCCCGGCTACGAGATCACCGAGGTGCTCGGTGAGGTGTTTGGACTCACGGTTCGAAGTCGGAACATCGGCTCGCAGTTCGGGGCAGGCCTGAAATCGCTCCTCGGTGGAGAGTTGAAGGGGATGACGAAGAACCTCACCGCGAGCAGAGAAGAGGTCACGGCGCGAATGGTGGAGGAAGCCTCCGCGAGGGGCGCCGACGCCGTGCTCGCCTTCCGATTCGACACCTCGGAGATGGCAGGGAACTGGACGGAGATCTGCGCCTACGGCACTGCCGTCAAGACGAGAAAGCTGCCTTAGAGCTGTTGCATTCTGCACCGCGTAGCGGGGAGCGGGGACGAGCATTCTCGCTTGTGTTGCGATTCAACCCGTGACGAGGGCGCGTAATACCGTTCGGGAATGACGATTCGCAAGCTGCTGGAAGAGACCGCTTCTTTCGCCGCGGACTATCTGGAGCAGATCCCCGAGCGTCCGGTGAAGTGGTCCGCCGGCGTGGACGAGTTGCGCTCGAGCCTTGGGGGACCGCTTCCCGAGGGTCCGTCTGACCCGGCCACGGTGATCAGCGACCTCGCCGCGGCCGCCGAACCAGGCCTGGTCGCCATCCCGGGCGGGCGCTATTTCGGATTTGTCATCGGAGGCTCCGTCCCGGCCGCGCTCGCCGCGGACTGGCTCACGTCGGCGTGGGACCAGAACGCTGGGCTTTACGTCGGAGGACCCTCCGCCGCGGTCGTCGAAGAGGTTGCGGGCAGATGGGTTGGGGAATTGCTCGGGCTGCCCGATCAAGCCTCGTTCGGCTTCGTTACGGGCGGACAGATGGCACAGTTCACCGCGCTCGCCGCGGCGCGCCACAGCGTGCTCGCCGAGGTGGGATGGGACGTGAACGCCGACGGCCTGATCGGTGCACCGCCGCTCAACGTCGTCGTGGGTGAGGAGCGTCACGCGACCGTCGACCGGGCGCTGCGGTTCCTCGGCCTCGGTACCGCCCACCTCGTGCCCGTCCCGGCAGACGCTCAGGGACGGATCGTCCCGAGCGCGATGCGCGACACACTCGCCCGGCTCGACGGGCCGACGATCGTCTGCACCCAAGCAGGGAACGTGAACACTGGATCGTTCGATCCCTTCGAGGAGATTGCCGATGCGACGAAGGAGTCCGGCGCCTGGTTGCACGTCGACGGCGCCTTCGGACTTTGGGCGGCGGCGAGTCCCTCGCTGCGGTATCTCGTCGCGGGCGCTGCACGTGCCGATTCGTGGGCCACCGATGCGCACAAGTGGCTCAACGTCCCCTACGACAGCGGAATCGTCTTCTGCGCACACCCCGATGCGCACCGCGCCGCGATGGGTACTCGGGCGAGTTACCTGATCCAGTCCGACCCTGGGGGTCCACGTGACGAGATCGATTGGAATCCCGAGTTCTCCCGACGCGCGCGCGGGTTCTCCGTCTACGCGGCGGTTCGATCCCTGGGCCGTTCCGGGGTCGCCGAATTGGTCGAGCGATGCTGTGCGCACGCGCGCCATTTCGCCGAGGCTCTCGGCGCAGACCCGAGAATCGAGGTGCTGAACGAGGTCGTGCTCAACCAGGTACTCGTTCGGTTTCTCGATGATTCCGGAGACCACGATGCGCGTACGCGCGCCGTCATCGGGGCGGTTCAGGACGATGGCACCTGCTGGCTCGCCGGCACGACGTGGCACGGTATGGGCGCGATGCGGATCTCGGTCTCGAATTGGTCGACGACCGAAGACGACGTTGAACGATCGGTGCAGGCGATCTTTCGGGCGATGAAGACGACCTGACCGAGTACCTCGCAAGTCGTCGGTTGGCCGTGACGCATTCAGAATGAAGCATTTCGGCTCTTCAGCGGACGATTTTGAACCCGAAGATCGGCGTTCCAAGCGTGGCGTAAAGGCGTATCCAAAGCGGGACGTGCATCTCGATCGCTCGCGCTGCAGTGAGGTCGCCGAGATCAATGACGTCGTCATGTCCGAGCGATGCGAGCAGTTCGGAGACGGTGCGCTTCGCGTCGTCGTTGTTGCCGGCGATGAAAAGCGTGAAGCCACCGCTGAGCATGTGCGGATCCGCCATTAGCGCCGAGGTAATCGAGTTCAGCGCCTTGACGACCCGCGTCTCAGGGAATGCCTCCTGAATCTGTTCAGCGAGCGAGTCGGTATTCACGACGAACAGGGACGGGGGAAAGCCCTCGGAGAAATCGAGGGGGTTGGAGATGTCAATAATCACCTTGCCCGCGAGGTTCGAGTCACCCGCCTCCCCGAGCGCAGCGAGGGACGCGAGTCCCTCCGTTGCGTTGACGATCACGCTCGCTCCAGCTGCAGCTTCGGCGAATGTCGCAAGCCCGACCGCAGGATGGTCGGTCGCCCAGGTCGCGTAAGGCGGGTTCCCGAACCCGTCGGGATCGGTCCGGGCCATCGTTACTTCAGGATTCCTTGTGCCGACGGTCACCTCGTTCCCGTGGTCCTGAAATGCTCCCGCGACCGACCGCCCGACGATGCCAGTACCGATGACGGCTATTTCCATTGCTCCTCCATCGCGACGCAGGTATGCCGCCCGATTCTCGCCGGTCGCCCGGTGATCCGAGTCGCTTGGTCGGACCGAGTCGCGGCGGAGAGGTCAGCGAGTGAATCTGGAGGGAGCGTCGCGACTTCGCATTAGCCCGCGAACGACCTCCTCGTGGTGTACAGCATGCCAACGAAGCTGAGGGTGCTCGAATCCTTCCCAGCACGCCGTCGCAGTCTTTGCGCTCACCAACCCGCGACACAGCTCAAGTGCTGAGCGATCCCATCGATTGGGGTATGTGGCGAGAACCTGATCGTCTAAGTGGGCGAGGTCCCACTCAATCGGCCCGACGCAAGCTGTCTCGAAGTCGAGGAAACGAACAGATCCTTCGACGGCCACCCAATTCCCGCCGTGGGGTGATCCGTGTAGTGGCCGTGAGGGCAGACCGAGCGCTTTCAATGCCAACCGGAAGTCGTCGAGTGCCTCACGAAGCACAGTCCGGCTGGGCTGAGGCATCGCGGGCGCTCGCCGCGTGTCGGACAGAACTTCGCCCGTGGTGGCCAACTCGCGTTCAAAGCTCGGAAGCCGACCCGGGTACGCGCGCAGCGTCTCGTGCAGGGCGGAAAGCGCTCCCGCCACGACGCTCGGCGCGGGTAGTTGTCCAGCGGCGGGCTGGTGGGTCCAATAGGTGACGTCGAAGCCGGCCGATCGGTGGACCTCCTGAGGTAGCTCGGGAGCGGGGGCAATGACGGGCGCACCCCGCCCGAAGAGATACGTCGCCACCGCGAGCTCGAGCGCGAGGCGGCTGCCAGGGGCGGCAACCTTGGCGACCACCGACGACGGTCGAAGCCAGATCAGGACGTTGTTGGAGTCGCTCAGAAGCACTGGATCGTCCACGCACAATCCGAGCCGAGAGCTAATGGCGATCGCTGCATCTCGGGCGTTCACAGATCGAGTCCTCCGACCTTTCTGACGTCACGCATCCGACATTGGCTTATTCTCGTTGATGAAAGGAGCAACCGGTGCGAGAACTTCTCGATGTGATCGATCGGTGGCAAACGTCAGGTAAACAGGTCGCGCTCGCACGCGTCGTCGGAATTGAAGGCTCGGCGCCAAGAGAACTCGGTGCCGCGATGGCCGTCAACGAGGATGGTGAAGTAGCTGGATCCGTGTCGGGAGGCTGTGTCGAAGGAGCTGTCGTCACCGCGGCTCTCGAGGTGCTCGAGACGAGTGAGCCTCAATTGTGCACATTCGGATACTCAGACGACGAGGCGTTTGCGGTCGGACTCACATGCGGAGGGACGCTTCGCATCTTCATCGAACCGATCGCATGCTGAGTTCGCTCTTTGAAGCGGTTCGCGACGCTCTCGTCGCGGACACTCCGGTGAGTATCGCGACCGTGATCGGGATCGATCCGGGATTCGAGCCACCGGCGGCGAGTGACGTATCTGAGGCGAATCTCGCCCTTGGCTCGGCGATGGTCGTCTGGCGAGATGGCGCCATCTTCGGCTCGCTCGGGAACGCGGATCTCGACCGGTCGGTGCGACGCGACGCGCTCGGTCACCTCGATTCGGGCGTCAGTGCGATCCGCCATTACGGGGCGCGCGGTGAGGCGCGTCATGAGAGCCTCGCGATCTTCATCGAGACGTTCGTCCCGCCACCGCGCATGGTCATATTTGGCGCGGTCAGCTTTTCTGCCTCGTTGGCTCGCGTGGCAAAAACCCTTGGATACAAGGTGATCGTTTGTGACCCGCGCGAGACGTTCGCGACGAACATTCGATTCCCGATGGCCGACGAAGTGGTCGTCTCATGGCCGCAGAAGTATCTCGAGTCCGTCGGCGATTCCCTCGGGGAAAGAGACGCGATCTGCGTGATCACCCACGACCCGAAGTTCGATGTCCCAGCGCTCGTCGGTGCGGTCCGTACCGCGGCTGGGTACATCGGGGCGATGGGGTCTCGCCGGACGACCGCTGCTCGCGAAGGGCGTCTTCGCGAAGCTGGCCTTGATGACAAGGACGTTGCGCGCATTATGGCGCCGATCGGGCTCGATATCGGCGCCTCGACTCCAGAAGAGACGGCGATTTCAATCTGCGCGGAGATCATCGCGAAACGATCGGGCGACGCGAGTGGCGCCTCGCTGCGCAACGTCGCCGGCCCGATCCATCCGCGCGCGGCCGGGTGAAGCGCAGGGTCGCAG
>JBAVUF010000134.1:0-4701 GCA_049696635.1 Acidimicrobiales bacterium
ACCGGAAGGCCTCGCAGCGGCGCGAGGACGGACTCGGGCAAAGCTGCGCGAGCGCGGGCGGGCCCGCCTCCCGTTTTTGTCGAGGTGCACGGCGGCCCGACGTTGCAGAACCCGATCGTCCAGTTCATGTTTCGTTACCAGATCCTTGCTGCGGCCGGTTATACCGTCATCCTTCCGAACCCCAGGGGGAGTATCGGCTACGGAGAGAAGTTCACCTCGAAGTCGAACGGCGACTGGGGCGACGGGCCCTTCGGGGACATCCTCGCCTGCGCCGACGATGCCATCGAGCGCGGACTGGCAGACGCGACGCGGCAGTTCATCGGGGGCTACTCCTACGGCGGGTACATGTCCTCGTTCGCAGTAGGCCGCACGCGGCGTTTCAAGGCAGCCGTCATCGGCGCGCCCGTCGTCAATCTCACCAGCGAGTTCGGGTCTTCCGATGCCGGTCGTTTCTTGGCGGAGGCGGTTGGCGATCCTTGGGAAGCTCGCGAACTGGTCGAGTCCCAAGCGCCGATCACCTACGCGCCTTCAGTCACGACGCCAGTCCTGCTCTATGTGTACGAGGGTGATCTCCGCTGCCCTCCGAGCCAGTGCGATGAGTTCTTCACGGCTCTCAAGTGGCACGGCAGCGAAGTGGAGTACGTGCGCTACCCGGGCGGCTCGCATCTGTCCGCGTTGACGATGATTGGGCCTCCGTCGCAGTCCGAGGACCGGGAGCGAAGGGTTCTCGACTGGCTGGCGCGTCACGGCGGCGTCCGGGCTCAAGCAGAGTCGACTCGCCAGGAGAAGCGCCCGGGGCGCAGACCCGCACCACGTCGGGATACTTGATCGAGACTCTGGTGTTGAGAGGTCCGCATCCGCCGCTCCGCGGAGGCGCCGTCCTGAGTTCGACGGTTCGCCGCCCAAGCCGGACCCAACCGCCCGGTAGCTAAGTCCCCTGATTCCCCGTTCAAAGACGAAAAGATTGGATCGTGAGGAATCGCCGACGCTCACTTTGGTGCCCCGTCTAAGGACCACGGATGAGCGCGACCGGCGCGTCTCTTCCGTCGAACTGTTTTTCGACTTGGTGTTCGGGCTTGCGTTCACGCAGGTGACGACGTTCTGGCTCGAGCACACGTCGTGGGGAGGGCTCGGGCGCGGCTTGCTCGTGCTGCTTGTGCTTTGGTGGGTGTGGGCGAGCTATGCGTGGTTGACGAACGCCGCTGACGCGGAAGCGGGCTTCGTGACGGCCGTGCTGCTGTTTGCTACTGGCGCGTTGTTCATCGCTGCGCTCTCGGTCCCGGATGCACTCGGCGGCCACCGGCTGCTGTTTGGGCTGGCGCTGTTCGTCGTGCTGGTCGCATTCGTCGGGCTCTATGCGCTCGTCAGCAGGGATGTGCCCGATCAGCTTGCCGCCGTCTTGCGAATGAGCCGCACGGAGCTCACGGGTGGTGCGCTAATCCTCGGCGCAGCGTTCACGCCGGCGGGTGTGCGACTCGGGCTTTGGGGGCTCGCCTTCGTCGGCGGCTTTTTCGCGCCGATCCTCGGGGGCCTCGGCGGGTGGCGCGTTCAGCCGGCCCACTTTGCCGAACGGCACAGTCTGATCATCATCATCGCCCTCGGGGAATCGCTGGGTGCGATCGGGTTCGGCGCGCGGACTACCGACTTCGGGTTCCGCGTGGTCTTGGCGGCGGTTCTGGGACTGGTCGTCGCCGCCTCGCTGTGGCTCGCGTACTTCGACTTTGCCTCGATCAGCATTCGCGGTTTGCTCGCCGAGCGGCACGGGGAGCAGCGGGCGGAGTTCGCCCGCGACGCCTACACATACGCGCATCTGCCGATGGTGGTCGGGATCATCCTCTTCGCCTTCGCGATGCGGGTTACCCTCGCCCATCCCAGTGTGGAACTGAAGCTCATCCCCGCGCTCGCCCTCTGCTGGGGCTGTGCGCTTTACCTGCTCGCTTTCGTCCGGCTCCGCTGGCGAGCCAACAAGACGCTCGGTGTCGGAAGGCCGGTCGCGGCGGTCGTACTCCTACTGCTCACTCCGGCCGCTACCGCGATTCCGGCGGTCGCCGCCGTCGGCCTCGTCTCTGCCGTCTGGGTCGGCCTCCACGCCTACGAACTGCTCTGGTGGCGAGAAGAACGCGCACAGCGTCGATCCGCCGAGCCTTCCGGTAGCTAAATCAACGTGACGGCCATCCGAGCGCGTCGAAGACTGCCACAGGGTCGAGATAATCGCGCCAGTGAGCGACCTTGCGATCGTTGATCGTGAGTACGGAGACGTACCGGTTGGTGTACGTGGCGCCGGTCGATACGACTCGACCTTCGGAGGCGTATTCGAGCACCACGACGCCGGTCTTGGTGTCATGGTGGATCGCGAGGTCGTAACAGCGGTCTAGGACGATCATGGTGCCGTAAGGGCGGTAGAGCTCGGCGACGGCCGCGCGGCCCTCGACATGCTTCGGGTAGTCGGGAACGGTGATGATGTAGTCGAAGATGACATCATCGGCCAGCAGGTCGAAGAAGTGCCCGCCATCAGCGATGCCGTCGAGGCCCTGCTCGACGATGCGAAAGAACGGATCGAGTGCCTTGAAGTCGTTGAGGTTGGAGATCATCGTCATCTTGGGTCCCGTCTACGTCCAGGTTTGCGCGGTCGCCGAACGAGGTTGATTGGCCGAATCCATTTCTGCCCGCACCACAGTTACGACAACGTGCAGCATTACGAGCGGCTGACCATTCATGAGCTGATTAGAACGTCACAGTCCGGCTCGGAAAGCCCGGGCACGTCCCGACGGCGACTATGCCGAAGGAGAGGTTGGACTGTGGTTCGCTGCAAGAAGCGTGTCGCTGGCACGAGCAATTGACCTGTCGAGGTTTCGACGCGTCGACGGCGCTTCCGATAGTCCGGATCCATGGATCGTGAGCCATTGGCCAATCGCTGAGGATGGCAAGCCACCCAACCCGCGTGAGCTGATCGGCGACATGTTCCACAAGATGCTTGAGGACTCGGGATACCGGGGGATCGACGGCGTGCTTCGGGAGTTTCAAACCGGAGCTGCGCCTTAGAGGTGCTCGCCGCGGACGAGATTGAGCCGTTGAAAGGGCGGCCAGGGTTGTCCAACCAGTCGTGCTCGTGCGTCGCTATGCATCTGAGCTGGACCCGTTGTCTTCACGGTGGCCACAGGTCTTGTCCATCGCCGCAAGTTGATTGCCACAGCCGATTGCCAAAGCGTGGGCTTTCGTGGTCGGCTCAGCGTGATGGGCCTTCGTCCGGAGCGAATCATCGAGCAGATATTCGCGCCACTCGCCGAGCGTTCGTCGACGGCATCGCGCCGATGAATTGATCGGATAGACAAGGCTTCATCATTGAAGTGCAGCGTTGCCTGAAAGCAGGCCTACGAGAGAAGTGACGGTGGTGAGCGAAGAGAGAGTGACCGTCGGGTGGATCGGCACCGGCGTGATGGGCGCCGCGATGTGCCAGCACCTATTGGCTGCCGGGTATCCGGTACGAGTCTTCAATCGGACCAAGGAGCGAGCTCGGGTCGTAATCGACGCGGGTGGGCAATGGAGTGAGTCCCCTCAAGAGGTGGCCGAAGGCGCGGCCGTGGTGGTGACGATGGTCGGATATCCAGCAGATGTTCGCGAGGTGATCCTTGGCGACCGGGGAGTGCTCGGTGTGGCGAAAGTGGGAACCACCATCATCGACATGACAACGAGCGAGCCACAGCTCGCACGTGAGATTTACGAGGCAGCCCTGACCAAGGGCGTCGACTCTCTCGATGCGCCGGTCTCAGGAGGAGACGTCGGCGCGCGCAACGCGACGTTGGTAATCATGGTGGGCGGGCGACGAGAAGTGTTCGATCGGACCAGACCTCTCCTCACACGGCTCGGCAAGGCGACACTCGAAGGCGGGCCGGGTGCGGGTCAACACACAAAGGTGGTCAATCAGATCGCCATCGCCTCGGGCATGGTCGGAGTGTGCGAGGCGTTGCTATATGCCTTCAGAGCGGGCTTGGACGTCTCAAGAGTCATCGACACGATTGGCAGCGGAGGAGCCGCGTCATTTTCACTTACCAATTACGGCCCACGCGTTCTACGAAGCGATTTTGAGCCCGGATTCAAGATCGAACATTTCGTCAAGGATCTCGGCATTGCTCTCGATGAGGCTCGCCGAATGAATCTTTCTTTGCCCGGGCTCGCCCTCGCCGAGCAGCTTTACATCGCCGCCAGTGGACAAGGGCGGGGGCAAAAGGGTACCCATGCCCTCGTGCTCGCCCTCGCGGCGCTGTCGGACGTCGAGTGGAGGTCCGACACATCAGGTGGCGAGTCGTCGGTTGACTGAGTCAATTTCTTCTAAAACTTCTTGCAACGGACGTTGTGACGCGTGGTCAGTCCGAATCGTCGTGAGCAGATGAGCACAGGATCTTCTGATCCGTAGTGCGGCACAGCGTGTCTGTTCAGTATCGATTCGTCTGCATGCCCAGCTCAGCTCGGGCGTGCAGTCTGTCGTGTCTAAACAATTCCAGACCGTGGACCACGTTTCAGTAGCAACGCAGTAGCAACCTCGGCCGAGGACTCTCGTGGAAACATCTAGCGCGCGCATGCCCGGCGATCCGGGATAGTTCGGAACGGCGCCTCCTCTGAATATTTAGGGTCAGTCTGGATCGGAGCGCGTGTATTGGTGGCCGAGTTCGGATCGCCGACTCAGCCGCTGGTGCTGGGGGA
>JBAVUF010000135.1:0-7023 GCA_049696635.1 Acidimicrobiales bacterium
CGTCGTGACCGGCGGTCCACGTCTCGGCGACCTCGAGTCGGGCGCGGTCGCGTCCGCCGTCGGGTCGGTCGATTCGGTGCTGATCGGCGGGGTCGCCTGCATTGTCGGTGTCGCGGTTTTGATGCAGCTCCTGCCGAGGTTTTCCCGGTACCGTCCATCAGTGCTCGCAGAGGCGCACGTCGTGCCCCCGGACGAAACGGAGGTCTGAGGCGATGCAGGTGGGGATCCTCGGTGGGACCGGACCCGCGGGCAGGGCCCTCGCCGCCAGGATCGCGGCGACCGGTGCCCCAGTCGCGATCGGTTCGCGTGACGAAGCGCGCGCCGCGTCGGTGGCAAAAGAGATCCGCGAGCTGTGGCCCGACCGCAAGCTCGAGATCACGGGCGCGACGAACGACTGGGCAGCCAAGTCGTCGAGCCTCATCATCCACGCGACGGTGTACGAAGCGGCGGCCGAGACTGCAGCGAGGCTCGCACGCGAGCTGTCGGGAAAGGTGCTGATCTCGATCGCGAACGGCATGAGCCGCGTCGGGGGCGAGCTCCAAGCGGTCGTGCCAGCGAGGGGTTCGATCGCCGCGACCCTGCAAGGGATCCTTCCTGACACGAAGGTCGCCGCCGCCTTCCATCATCTGCCGGCCAAGGAGTTCGCCGACATCGCGCACCCGATCGAGTCCGACGTCCTCATCTGTGCCGACGACGAAGAAGCGGCCGAGGCGACCGTCACCCTCGTCGAGTCGATCCCCGGGCTGCGCGCCCTGCGGGCGGGATCGCTCGCTTCTGCTGGCGCCGTCGAGGCGCTCACGGCGGTTCTAGTCAATGTGAACGTGCGCTACCGGTGCCACACGACGTTGCACCTGATGGGGGTGCCGGTGGAGCCGGGCCCGAGTCACCCGTGACGATGCGCCTTTACGACACGGCCCGGCGAGAAGTCGTGCCGTTCGAGCCCGGTCGGATCGTCACGATGTACACCTGTGGGATCACGCCGTATGACTCGGCGCACCTCGGCCATGCCGCTACCTACATCGTTTACGACAACGTGCAGCGGCGCCTGCGCGATCTCGGCCATGAGACGCGCTGCGTGCGCAACATCACCGACGTCGACGACGACATCTTGCGCGAGGCTCGAGAACGTCACGTCCACTACCTCGACCTCGCGGCCGAGGAGGTGGCGCACTTCGACGATCAGATGCGGGCGATGAACCTTTTGCCGAGTTTCTCCGAACCGCGCGCAACGTCGGCGATCCCCGACATCTTGGGATTCATTGGCATGGTGCTCGCTTCGGGTCACGCGTACCAATCGGCAGGCGGTGTCTACTTCGACGTCTCTTCATTCCCTCGTTTTGGTCAGATCAGCCACCTCGACCGGGCCCAGATGATCGCGCTTGCCCGGGACAACGGCGGCAACGTGGACGACCCTGCGAAGGACGACCCGCTCGACTTCGTCTTGTGGCAGCCATCGCTTCCGGACGAGCCGGCATGGCAGTCACTGTGGGGACCGGGGAGACCCGGTTGGCATATCGAATGCTCCTCGCTCGCAATGCGCGAGCTCGGCATCACCGTCGATATGCACGGGGGCGGGACCGATCTCATCTTCCCGCACCACGAATGTGAAACCGCGCAGTCTGAATCCGTCACGGGAGAACCGTTCGTGCGCCATTGGCTGCACGCGGCGGTCGTGTTGCTGAACGGCGAGAAGATGTCGAAGTCGAAGAAGAACCTCGTCTTCGTCGGTGATCTCTTGAAGGAGTTCGACCCGACCGTCGTGCGGGTCGCGTTGAGTTCGCACCACTACCGCACCTCGCTCGATTGGTCCGGAGCGGTGATCCGCGAAGCAGAAGAGCGCGTTGCGCGCTGGCGGGAGGCTCGGGAAGGAGAGGGTCCGCTCGATCAGGTGCGCGAGTGCCTCGATGACGATCTCAACGTGCCCGGAGCGTACGAGGCGCTCGATGCGGCGGCGCGACGCGGCGAAGGGGTGAGCGCGGCGGCGGACCTGCTCGGAGTGGCGCTGTGATGCTGCTCGACGGAACCTCGGGCGCGCCAGGCGCGTAATCCAACCTCGATGAGCTGGGAGAACGCCAGATAGGCTGCGTCGGCACCGGCTGGGCGCGGCATCGCGCCATGCATCGTCCAAAGGAGTGAACCGACTTCGTGTCGTCGATAACCGTCACCGTCGCCGATGGGTCAGAGCGCGAACTCGACGCGGGCGCGACGGTCGCCGACCTCGCCGCCTCGATCGGCCCGCGACTCGCCAAAGACGCCGTCGCGGCGGAGGTGAACGGGAAGCTCGTCGATCTGAGAAGTGCTGTCCACAGCGGCGACGGCGTGAAGGTGGTAACGGGGGACTCCGACGAGGGGCGCACGGTGATTCGCCACTCGACCGCGCACGTGATGGCGCAAGCGGTCCTTCGCCTGTTTCCGGGCGCGCACTTTGCGATCGGACCCGCGATCGCCGACGGCTTCTACTACGACTTCGAGCTGCCCGGCGGGCGGCACTTCTCCGACGAGGATCTGCCGGTGATCGACGCTGAGATGCGCACGATCGTCGCCGAGGGACAACCTTTCGTGCGCGAAGAGCACAGTATCAAAGAGGGTCTCGCGATCTTCGCCGACCAACCCCTCAAAAAAGAGATCATCGAGGAAGTGGCGGCATCGGACGGATCCGTCGATCCGGAGCTCGCCACGGAAGCACCTGCGGGCACGTCGATGATCTCCACCTACCGCAACAGTGCGACGTTCGTCGATCTGTGCCGCGGGCCGCACGTGCCCTCGACCGACCGTCTCGGACATTTCATGCTGACGCGGGTCGCGGGCTCGTACTGGCGCGGCGACGAACGGCGCCCACAGCTGCAACGGATCTACGGCACGGCGTGGGAGTCCGACGCCGCGCTGCACGCCTACCTGCGGCAGTTGGAGGAGGCCGAGCGACGCGATCACCGCCGGTTCGGCGCGGAGCTCGACCTGTTCCACTTCCCGCCGGAGATCGGCAGCGGCCTTCCCGTCTTCCACCCAAAGGGCGCTCTGATCCGCCAGGTGATGGAGGACTACTCCCGCCAGATGCACCGCGCCCACGGATACGAACAGGTCTGGACGCCGCACATCTCGAAGTCGACGCTGTTCGAGACTTCTGGCCATCTCGGCTGGTACGCGCCGAACATGTACCCGCCGATGGAGATGGAAGGCGCGACGTACTACCTGAAGCCGATGAACTGTCCGATGCACATCCTCATTTACAAGGACCGCTCGCGCTCTTATCGCGATCTGCCGATGCGCCTGTACGAGTTCGCGACTGTCTACCGTTTCGAGCGCTCCGGCGTCATCCACGGGCTGACGCGCGTGCGCGGCCTCACCCAGGACGACGCCCACATCTTCTGCACCTCGGAGCAGCTCAGCGAAGAGCTCCGCTCGTTGCTCGCGTTCGTCTTGGAGGTGCTTCGTGCTTTCGGCCTCACCGAGTTCGAAGCCGAACTCGCGACCCGACCCGACGAGTTCGTTGGCGATCCGGTGGAATGGGACGAGGCGACCGCGGCGTTGCGCGACGCGATCGAGGCAACCGGCCTTCCCTACGTCGTCGCCGAGGGCGAAGGCGCGTTCTATGCACCGAAGATCGACGTCCATATTCGTGACGCGGTGGGTCGCCGTTGGCAGCTCTCGACGATCCAGGTCGACTTCCAGCTCCCAGCGCGCTTTGACCTCACCTACGTCGGCGCCGACAACGAGCGCCACCGTCCGCGCATGATCCACCGTGCTTTGTTCGGTTCGGTCGAGCGCTTCTTCGGCATCCTGCTCGAGCACTACGCGGGTGCACTGCCCACCTGGTTGATGCCGGTGCAGGCCCGCGTGCTGCCGGTGCGTGACGCGAGTTCCGAATACGCGAGGAAGGTGGCCGAAGCGCTGCGGGACGCCCAAGTGCGCGTCGACGTGGACGAGGCGGCAGAGCCGCTCGGCGCGCGGGTCCGGCGCGCGAAGCTTGAGAAGATCCCCTACGTCGTCGTCGTCGGCGACGACGACGTAGCGCACGGGACGGTCGGCGTGAACCGGCGTGGCGCCGATCGGCCCGATCGTGCAGTGCCGCTCGAAGTGTTCCTCGGCTCGATCGTCGAGGAAATTGCGACGCGAGGTCGGCCGGAGGACGAAGCGGCGTGAGTCTCGATCATCTCTGGGCGGGATGGCGCTCGGACTACGTCGCGACAGTGTCGGACGACGCGAGCGAGGTGGGCGAAGGTGCTCCTGAGCGCTGCGTCTTTTGTCGGTTGCTCGCCGACGAGAGTGCCGACGAGTCGAACTTCGTCGTCTACCGCGGCGAGCTGTCGGCGGCCGTGCTGAACGCCTTCCCCTACACGAGCGGCCACCTCCTCGTGATGCCGATCCGTCACGTGCGCGAGCCGGACGAGCTGACCGACAAAGAGAGCGAGGCGCTTTGGCGATCCGCGTGGGACGCCGTTTCGGCGATCCGCGCCGCTTATGCGCCCGACGGCGTGAACCTTGGGGTGAACCTCGGCCGGGCGGCGGGAGCTGGAATTCCGGACCACCTGCACGAACACGTCTTGCCACGCTGGATCGGCGACACGAGCTTCATCACCACCGTGGCGTCGGCGCGAGTTCTCCCAGAGGCGCTCTCCGACAGCGCGAAACGCCTGCGTGCCGCGTGGCCTACGTAGGTCGAATTCTGTGAAGTTCCTAGTAGCGTGGATGTTGCTCGACCGGGAGTAGAGATGATCGACGGCCGACGAAGAAAACGGACGAAGGCGCACCCTGACGCGCCCGCCCGCAGCCGCTCATTTGGCGAACGTCTCGTGGCGCTCGGGCTCGGGGCGAACACCGTCACCGCAATCGGTGTTCTTCTCGCCGCGGCGACCGGTGTCTTGATCGGACTCGGCGAGTTTCTCGTCGCGGTGGCGCTGATCATCATCGGCGGCCTCATGGACACCTTGGATGGCCACCTCGCGAAGGTCGCCGGTACCGCCTCTGGCAAAGGGGCATTCTTCGACTCGGTCTCTGACCGCGTAGGCGACTCGATGATCTTCATCGGCGTCGCGTGGTACTTCATCCGCGTCCACGACGCGAACGCGGCGCTGTTGCCCGTCGGCATCCTTTCGCTCGCTTATCTCGTCTCGTATCAACGGGCGAAGGCCGAATCGCTCGGCTACCGCGCCCAGGGCGGGCTCATGGAGCGCGCCGAGCGCCTGATCCTGCTCGGCATGGCGCTGTTCATCGCGTACTTCGTCCACGCCGCATTCGTCCCGTTGCTCTGGCTCCTCGCGGTGCTGACGGCGGCGACGGCAATCGGCCGCTTTGTTCGCGTCTGGCGTCAGGCGAGCGGCATCGCCCGGACACGGATCTCACCGACGCGCGCGCTCATCGAGCGACGGCGCCAAGCCTGGTTACAAGGTCCCCGCGCCGACCGCCAGCGGCGGAGCCGCAGAGACCTCACACCGCTTTCGGTTCGGCTCCGGACCGTGTTCTCGTCGCAAGAGGGTGGCAATCGACGCGAGCGAGTGAAGCTGCGCAGGTCCGCGCACGCGTTCATGCGCCGCATCGACATCGATCGCTGACATTGCCGACAAAGCCTGAGACGTCCCTCGGACGCGGGCGGGCCCTCATCACCTACGCCGTCTACCGGGGGAGTGCGTCCGTCCTCCAGATGCTGCCCGGTCCCGTATCCCGCCTCGTCGCCGCGATGGTCGGCGTCGTCGCCTGGGCTGCAGGTCCGGCGCGCCGTCGCATTGTCGCCGAGAACCTCGCACCGGTCCTCGGCGTCCACCCGCACGACCGCCGCCTCGCGCCGCTCGTGCGTCGTGCGTACGTCGATTACGGCGTCTACTGGTCAGACGCCGCCCACCTCACGACCGCCGAGGTCCACCGTCACCCGGAGCGGTTCTGCCTTTCGGGCACTGACATCTGGGACGACTTCGTCGGCAGGGGCAACGGCGGGATCATCGTCCTGCCCCACCTCGGTTGCTGGGAAGCCGGCGCGGCGTGGACGTCGGCGATGGGCTATCCGCTCACGACCGTCGCCGAGGTGCTCGAGCCGCCCGAGCTCTACGCGTGGTTCGCCCGCATGCGCCGGCGCGTCGACTTGACGGTGCTGCCGGTCGGCACCGAGACGGTGCCGCGACTGCTTGCTTCGCTCGCTGAAGGCACGGTCGTCGCGCTGCTCGCCGATCGCGACATCACGGGCGATGGGGTGGACGTCGAGTTCTTTGGGCAAAAGACCCGCGTCCCGGGCGGACCGGCCCTGCTCGCGCTGCGCAGCGGCGCGCCGCTGCTTCCCTGCGCGATCTTCGTGCGTGGCGGCGGCAGTTACGGCCTCGAGCTGCGCCAGCCGATCGACACGGCACGCAAAGGAAGGCTGCGCGAAGACGTCGAGCGCGTCAGCCAGGACATCGTGAACACGTTCGAGGACCTGATCCGCAAGGCTCCTGAGCAGTGGCACGTCTTCCAGCCGTTGTGGAACGCGGACGGGGCGGATCGATGAGGATCGCGCTCGTCTCCCCGTACGACCTTTCGGTCCCGGGCGGCGTGCAGTCTCAGGTCTTGGGACTCGCCGACGCGCTCGTCCACCTCGGACACACCGTCGCGGTCATCGCCCCCGGACGGCCGGGAACCTGGAGCGTTCCGGGCGCGAAATCGACCGCCGTCGGTCGGTCGCTGCGTGTCCCGGTGAACGGCTCGTACGCCCCCGTGGCGCCTTCTTTATTCGCGATGCGGCGAACGGCGCGAGCGGTTGCCGACTTTGCGCCCGGGGTCGTCCACATCCACGAACCGCTCGTTCCCGGCCCGGCGCTCGCGGCGCTCATCGGCGCGAACGTGCCGGTCGTTGCCACGTTCCACCGCGCCCGATCGAGCCGCGTCTACACCGCATACGCCCGCGTTTCCCGTCGCTTCGTGCGCCGGGTTGGCACCGTGATCGCCGTCTCCGGCACCGCCGCGCAGACGCTTCGCGCTGTCATCGGCGACATTGACGTCGCGATCGTCGCGAACGCCGTCGCCACTGACCGCCTCGCGCGCCTGCAGCCTGCTCGGCGG
>JBAVUF010000136.1:0-1502 GCA_049696635.1 Acidimicrobiales bacterium
CGCTGCCGGGCTGTTCGGGTCGACCGCGGCGACGACCACGCCCCCGGTGCCGTTTGGCGTCGTGGCGACCGGTCCAAGACCGAAGCCGAACGGGTTGCCGAAGGAGTTGATCGCGCTGCTGGCCTCGGAGCTGTCGACGACTTCGAGGCCGAGGAACGCCGGACGCCCGTAGACAAGGCCCGGAAGGTCCTCGTGCGTGGCGATCGCCTCAGCGACTCGGGCGACGGTGTTGGCGGGGATCGCGAAGCCGAGGCTCGCACCGCCGGTTCCAGAAGATGCCGCGGCGGTATCCATGCCGATCACCTTTTCGGCCGCGTCGACGAGCGGACCGCCCGAGTTGCCAGGGGCGATCGGGGCGTCGGTCTGGAGGAGGCCGTGGAGGGTCTCCTCGTTCGATCCGGTCTCATCGGCCGCTGTGATCGTCCGTCCCGTTGCCGAGATGATGCCCTGGGTCACCGTCGGGCTCCCGCCGAGTGCGAGCGCGTTGCCGATCGCGACGACCGGGTCCCCGACGGCGATCGACGAGGAGTTCCCGAAGCGCACGGTTGGGAGGTGGCTGAGTCCACTTACTCGAAGCACCGCGACGTCTGCCGACGGGTCGGTGCCGACGACGCTCGCGACGTGGGTGCCGTGTCCGGCGATCGTCACGCGCACGGTGTCGGCGCCTTGCACGACGTGATTGTTCGTGACGATCTCGCCGCTTCGGCTAACGATCATGCCCGTTCCGGCGGCCTGGCCGCCGCCCTCGAGCGCGTCGAGGTTGGTGTTGATGTTGACGACTGCTGGGTCGATCTCGGCCGCCAGCTTCGGCGTGTCGATCGTCGCCGACACCCGGGTGATTGCCGGCTCTGAAACTCGATGAGCCGATCCGCCGCTCGTCGCTGCAGGAGTCCCGCCGCTCAGCGCGGCCGTGATGCCGGCACCGAGTCCGCCGCTCGCAAGGCAAAGCGCCGCGAGCATCGCAGCGAGCTTGGCGCGGCCTCGAGGCGCTCCGAGGGTCCCCCTCGCGGCCTCTGTCGTTCCGATGTTCTGGTTCGCGTACTGCATCATTCGCCTCCTTCGTCGAGGTGACGATCGGGCCGAATGCCCTCTCTCCTTTCTGTCGGGGGAGGCTGGGAATCGCGTCCCGGACGCTCCTCCGTGAGAAAGATGCCTCCCGGGTCTCAATCCATTCTGGTAAGTTGCTGATAGGTCTCTGTGAGTTCCGGGGATCCTCGTGTCGCTCGCCAAGAGACGGGTCGCCACCCGGGCGTCCTGGCGAGCACAACGCCGTCGACCGCGCTTCGGATGCGAGCCCCGAGTGGACGCCGAGCGGGAGCGCCGAACTCGGCGCTATGTACTTGTCCGCCTCAACCAAGAGCATCCAGGACGCGCGCACATAACGTTCGCTGGCTGCGCTAAACGGCGCAGAAAGCGTCCCCTACCACGCACGTCGAGCGCCCAATATCCCCGCAGCGCGGCGTCTCCGAGGATTCGTTTATGGGCGGTCGCGAACAGATCGC
>JBAVUF010000137.1:0-5650 GCA_049696635.1 Acidimicrobiales bacterium
GGCGAAGTGCGGCAGCGAGCTCGGGACCGTGCCGAGGACGGACAGCCCGTGCGTCTTCAGCCCGAAGATCGCGACGACGGCCGTCGAGCCGACGAGCGCGATCAGCGCGGCAGGGAAACGCCTGTTCCAGCGATCGGCGAAGGCGACGCCGACGAGTACCACCGCCGCGATACCGATCGCCCAACCGTTCGCGTGATTGAGCGACTTCAGTGTGTCGTACGCCGTCTCGACTTGTCCCGGGTGCCCGGGAACCTCGACACCGAACAGCGACGGCAATTGCTTGAGGACTATCGCCACACCGACGCCGGCGAGGAATCCAACGACGACGGGAAGCGACAAGATGTCGGCGAGCCACGCCATGCGGGCGATCCCGACGACGGCGACGATGAGGCCGACCATGAGGGCGAGCAGCGAGGCGTCGGCGCGATAAGTCGCCGAGCCCACAGCGGCGATCGACGTCACGCTCGCCGCGATCACCGGTGCGATCGTCGAATCACCGCCCACCGACAGTGTCTTCGTGCGTCCGAAGATCGCGATCGCGAGCGATCCGAAGATGAAGGCCGCCAATCCCGCCGTCGTCGGCATCCCGGCGAGGCGAGCCGTCGCGATCTGCTCGGGGACGGCGATCGCTGCGAGGAGGAGCCCGGCGAGCAGGTCCGGTCCAAGCGCGCTCGGCTGGTATCCACGGAGCGTCGGAAAGAAAATGCCGGCAAGTCGCGCGCGTCGCTCGGCACGCTGAGGGACCGACGTCAACGCGTCCGCAATTCAGCGAGGCGGCGGAACGCGCCCGTCACGGCAGATCGGCTGCGATGGCTCGGTTTCGATTCGGGCCTTAGGACAGGGGAAGCGGTCGTCGGCCGTCCCCTGAACTGACGGGCTTGTGCGCAAATTGACGCGTTCACCGGGCGCCGAACCGTCACGATCACCTACGGCGGGGTCGGTGGTTTCGGGTTCAGCCAGCTGTGCCGACCGGGCAGCTCACCCCGGTTCCGCCGAGCCCGCAGTAGCCGTTTGGGTTCTTCTCGAGGTACTGCTGGTGGTAGTCCTCGGCGTAATAGAACGGTCCCGCGTCGGCGATCTCGGTCTCGGGCTCGCGATAGCCCTTTTCCGTCAGCGCCTTCGCGTAGGCGTCGCGGGCTTCGAGCGCCTCTTCGCGCTGGCGGTCCGAGAACGTGAAGACCGCCGATCGGTACTGGGTGCCGATGTCGTTGCCCTGCCGCATGTACTGCGTCGGATCGTGGGCTTCGAAAAAGCGCGCCAAGAGCTCCCGGTAGCTCACCTTTTTCGGGTCGAAGACGACAAGGACAGCTTCGGCGTGTCCGGTCTTTCCGGAACAGACCTCCTCGTAGGTCGGGTTTGGCGTGTAACCGCCCGAGTATCCGACCGCGGTCGTGTACACGCCTGGGATCTGCCAAAAGACACGTTCAGCCCCCCAGAAGCAACCGAGCGCGAACACCGCGCGCTCGAAGCCCTCGGGGAATGGCGGTCCGATCGGTGTGCCCAACACGAGGTGAGTGCCGGGCGTCATGATCGGCGTCGGCCGACCGACGAGCGCTCGCGCAGGATCGATCATCTCGACCTTCGAAGAAGAAAACAGGCCCATGGGCAAAGGCTACGGGGGCGGGGACGCGAAACAAGTCCGGGGTCCGCCTAATCCCGCCCACTATCGTCGCATTGCAGAGCGCCCAACACGGCGTGCCCCATCGCGTGGAGAACCGACCGAAAAGCACCTCGAGCTGGGCAGGCAACTGGCTGACCCGCGCTGTTGCGTCCGAAGGTTCGCCTTGGCCGCTCGACAGATCGTCCACTCTCGGCGCGCTCTACGTCGCGGGGGCGATCGTCACGAGCCTGCTCGTCGCCACCCCGGGAATCGGTACGGCGGACGAGACCGTGATGCTCGCGACCGCCGGCGTCGCGCTCGTTGGCGGCGGCGCGCTGTGGCGGTATCGACCACCGCTCGACCAACCAACGGTCGTGGCGGCGATCCTTCTCGGGACGACCTGGATGGGCGCCGACGCGTTCGCGCTCTCGTCTGGCGGGCTCTTTCTGTCTGTCTGGTTCGCCCCGGCGGCGTTCGCGCTCGTAGCGATCGCGCCCGCAATCGGCGCGGCTGTCTACGCGATCGCGGTCCCCGGCATCATCCTCGCGTCGACCGGCGAGCTCACGGCACACACCGGCGCGGGGAACGCCACGAGGCAGTGGGTCATCGTCGCGGCCGTCATCGCCGTCTCCTCGGGTGCGGTCTTGGTATTGAGCCGGCGAACGGTCGAGCGGGATCGCACATTCGCCTCCATCGCGTCGGAACTCGCGGTCGGCATCGCTGTCATCGGCGACGAACGCCGTTTCCTCGCCGTGAACCCGGTGCTCGGCGAGATGCTCGGCGGAGAGAGCGACGCGATCGTCGGTACCCGAGTCGAGTCGTTCACCTCTGCTGAACGCGCGCCGGAGGTCCGCCGCGCATTCGATGCGCTTCTTGCGGGATCCACCCGATCCTCAGCCTTCGACCTTCACATCCAGCGCGCCGAGGGCGAGGTGCTCTACGCGCTCGTGCACGCCGCGTCGATCGAGTCAACGCCGCGTCAGGCGCACTTCGTCGTCGCGCTCGTATACGACCTCTCCGAACGGCGTCGCATCGACGAACAGCGCGCGGAGCTTGCTTCGCTTTTGTTGAGGGCACAAGAGGATGAGAGGCGTCGCATCGCGGGTGAAGTGCACGACGATCCGCTGCAAGCGTTGATCGCGCTCTCGCTCGAACTCCAAATTCTCGAACGACAGACGACAGAGCAACGGTTCTTGGAGGCGATCGCCGATTTGAAGGGATCGATCAAGAAAGCGATCGAGCAGCTGCGCGGCTTGCTGTTCGAACTCCATCCTCCGGCACTCGAACTCGGAGACCTGAGCGAGTCGATCCGAGAGCTCATCCAGCGTTACGAGGCGTCCGGCGGACCGAAGGTGACGTTCGACGGTGCCATAGCGACCGAGCCGAACCCCGAAGAAGCCGTCGTGTTGTTCCGCATCACCGCTGAGGCGCTCACGAATGTCCGCAAGCACGCCAACGCGACGAGCGTTTCGGTCTCGCTCGCCGACTCCCAGGGGGGGATCACCCTTTCGGTCGCAGACGACGGCGTCGGAATCGTCGGTGACGCGAACGTCGTCGTGCCCGGACATCTCGGTGTTGCGACGATGCGCGCCCGGGCCGCTCGCGCCGGTGGGAGTCTCGATATCAGCTCGCGGCCGGGCCGGGGAACGACCGTGCTCGCCTGGATTCCTCGTCAGGAAAACTGACTGGTTCCCTACGCTCCGGCCGCCTCGGCAAGTGCGGCGGAGGCGCGAATCGCCGCCAGCAACTCTTCGACCGGCGCCTCCTTGTCGACGAACGCGGCGGCCCCCGCCGTGTACATCGAACCGACCGTCGCCGGGTCGTTGAACGCCGAGAGCGCAACCACCTTTGTCGGCAGCTCGCGGGCTCGGATTTCCAATGCCGCCACCGGCCCGCCGCCGAGCGGCATGCGCACGTCCAACACCGCGACGTCAGGAAGCTGCTCGATGCAAGCGAGGAGGGCTTCTTCGGCGTTGAAGCCGGTCCCGACGACTTCGATGTCCTCCTGCTCGCTGAACAGCTTCGAGAGCGCGCGGACAATCATCGGTTGATCGTCCGCCACGACGACGCGGATTCGCCTCTCCGTTGTCCCTCCCGAATCAGGCTTGGCGCTGCCAGGAGATGATCCCGTCGCGCGCCGCGACGGCGACGGCTTCGAGTTTGGAGTGTGCTCCGAGCTTGCCCAAGATGTTGCGGACGTGGTTGCGCACTGTGTGCTCAGACAAAAAGAGCGCCGACGAGATGCCCTCTGTCGACATGCCCTTCGCCAGCATGCCAAGGATCTCGAGTTCGCGCGGCGTGAGATCCCCGTGCTTGCCCTTCGGGGCACGCTTCAGACGATCGACGAGGCCGACCAAGACATCGGTCGGGACGAGCGATTCCCCTCGCGCTGCGGCGCGCACGGCCTGAATGACCTCGTCGCCACTGCGGTCCTTGGGGAGAAAGCCCGAGCATCCCGCCTCGATCGAGCGCGCCAACAGCTCGTCGCCGCCGGCCGCGGACACCATGACGACCCTTGTCACAGGTGAACGCCGCAAGACCTCCTCTGTCGCGGCGGCGCCGTCGCCGTCGGGCAGTCGGTAGTCGAGCAGCAAAACATCCGGGTGGAACAAGTCGACGAGGTCGAGCGCTTCGGCGACGGACGCCGCGGTGCCGACGACGTCGATGTCCGCCTCGCCGCTGAGCAGGGTTTTCAACCCGTCGGCGACCATCGCGTGATCGTCGACGACGCCAACGCGGACAGGTGCATCCTCTGCCGGCGCCCGGACGTGCAACTCCTCCAAATGCATCACCACGATGACCAAACGGCAGAATCAACCTGGGCGTGAAGTACCAATGTCGGTCGGCCCCGCGGATCAGTGGCCGATGCCGAGCTTGTGTTACCGCTCGCCCACCTTGAAGAAGTTCTCCCGGTAAAAGCGCAGCTCCTCGACGCTTTCGCGCACGTCATCGAGGGCTCGGTGTGCGCCTGCCTTCACCGGTCTTCGTCCGTACAGGGCGGGCGACCAGCGTTTGCAGAGCTCCTTCACAGTCGAGACGTCGATCGACCGATAGTGGAAGTACGCCTCGAGCTCGGGGAGTTGTGCGGCGAGGAACCTCCGGTCAACTCCGATCGAATTGCCACACAACGGCGCTCGGCCCGGCTTTGGGATGTGGCTCTTAAGGAACTCAAGGGTCGCGGCCCCGATGTCGGCGACCGAAAGCTTCGATACCTCTACCTTCGCGAGAAGTCCGGACTCGGTGTGCATCTTTCTCACGACGTCATCCATCTTTTCGAGATGCTCGGTTGACGTCGCAGCCACGAGGTCAGGGCCTTCGGCGACGATCTCCAAGTCGTCGCTCGTCACGAGCGTGGCGATCTCGATGATCACGTTGACCTGAGGGTCGAGCCCGGTCATTTCGAGGTCCATCCAGGCGAGCACGGTGACCGAGGGTATCTGTCGGACGCGGCCTCGGTGATGACTGAGAAGGTGACGAGATACGGTGCGGCGAATGGCCGATGTTCCCGCCGTCCGTCTGGACGAAGGTGTCCTTCCCGCCTACGCGCATACTGGCGACGCGGGCGCCGACCTCGTCGCCAATGTCGACGTCGTGCTCGCGGCCAGAGGTGGGCGCGCGCTCATTCCAACGGGAGTCGCGGTCGCGATCCCCGATGGATATGCGGGTCTTGTGCTCGCGCGCAGCGGCTTAGCGGTTCGCCACGGGGTGGCATGTCTCAACGCACCAGGATTGATCGACTCCGGGTTCCGCGGCGAGCTTCAGGTCGTCCTCATCAACACCGACTCAGAGGCCGACTACGTCGTCCGGCGAGGCGATCGCATCGCACAGCTGGTCATCGTGCCAATCGCAACCGGACGGTTTGTCGAATCAGAGGAATTGCCGGCGTCGACTCGAGGCGAGGGAGGTTTCGGGCATTCGGGCCGCTGAAGAGGCTGTCGCATGAATAGCTTCGATTCCCGACCATCCTGCTCGCGTTTCGCGCCGCGCGGGACAATCGGACATGTCCATCAACATGCGCGATGCCGATCGTGATCAGCTGTTCTTGCTGCC
>JBAVUF010000138.1:0-5417 GCA_049696635.1 Acidimicrobiales bacterium
TCATCCACCACTCGACCGTCGTCGTCACCTCGGGAGAGAGCTATCGCATGCGCGAGGCGCGTGAGAAAGGAGGCGCGAGAAAGTCCTGATCAACGCGCGAGGGGTGGGGACATTTTCCTGGCCAAAACCGCGGCCTTCAAACTGGCCATTGACACGGCGGGGAGGATCGAACTCCGGTGTAGAGCTTTGCAGAGCGTTAGGAAACGTCCAGGCCATCGTCTGAGTACACCGCGACCGCTCTCATCAGCCGATGTGTAGACAGTCCACGCTGTCCCGTTCAACTTCTCCTCGATTATGGGACAAATTATGGAACGTAAGGAGTTGCGGAAGGCGCGCTACTTCGACCGGTCGCGAGGACCGATCCGAGGAGTGTCTTGTTCGGTGCAGCGTTACGTCGTGCCTGCCCCAGTACGAATCCTCTTTGTGTCAAGGGTTCGTTGCGGCTGCATTTCGGGCGCGTGGGACCGACCCGCCGTCGAAGGACGCGGCTGCGTAGGCTTCGATTGGGTTCGGGAGTGACTTCGCCAAAGAGCCGGTGTTCAGGGATGTAAAGCCGGCCGCGCTGGCTATCTAGTCGCTCCCTAGTGTCCTCCCGGACCCACTATCTCCTCGAGCGCTTCGCGTCGGCGAGCAGTCGTCGATAGGCAACATTGCTCACGTGGCGCTTGAGAGCTCGGAGCGCCTCGCGCTTTGTCTTTCCCTCGGCGACACGGCGGTCGAAGTAGGCGCGACCTTCGGAGTGGACTTGGCGGAGCTGACAGACCGCTGCCAGGTGGATGGCGTGGTTCAAGTTGCGGTTGCCGCGTCGTGACACGCGGTGGACGACCCGGCCCCCAGAAGAGAACTCGACCGGGGCCGTCCCGGTGTAAGAGGCGTAGTGATCGCGATTGGCAAAGCGTGTGATGTCACCCGAGTAGCCGATCAACATCGCGGCGATCATCGGTCCGATCCCGAAGATCTCGGTGAGCGATGTTCCCGACGCTCTAACGGCGTCGCGGATTCTTTTGTGCGAGACCTTCAGCTGGGCGTCGAGGCGGCGGATGTCGTCGAGAAGCTCTTCGACGAGGTCGTAGCGGACCTGTTCGACCGGTGACTCTGCCTTGTGGGCCAAAAGGAAGCGGTCGACGTCGGACGCATAGATCTCCTTGTCAATGCCCCCTCCTTGGAGCTCGGCGAGCATCGCGTGGAGACGACAGACGACCCGGGTTCTTTGGTTGCCGATGTCGATATTGCGCTTGGATAAGAGCCGCAGCACCTCGGCGTGGCCGACCGGCTCCACCCGACGGAGGTCCTTTGAACGCAGCGCCGCGACTGCCACCGACAGCGCATCGTTCGGGTCGTTCTTGTCCGAGCGCCCGCTGGCAAGCACTCGCACCCGGGAGGCGAGCGTCGCCGGCACGTCGAGCACCTCTTCGCCCAGGCCGACGAGCTGTTGGGAAAGGAGGTAACCGAGACCTCCCGCCGACTCGATCGCCCAAGTTCGCTTCGTGAAGGGCTTCGCCCACGACACGAGCTGTTCGAGCTGAGCGCTTCCCGAACGAACGCGCGTGCGGGCGAGCTCTTGTTCTGTGGTGCTCACCGCGACGGCCGTGTGGCTCATCTTGTGCGGATCGACACCGATGATCACCGTCATCGACAATCCCTCCCTTGGTCTCAGCTGTTGGGGAAACCGCGGAGGGCACTCCTGCTTTGGTTGGTCGTGCTTGTTCCTCTTTCGAGCCACGCCGCGGCAAGGTCCGAGCGGGAAGCTCTTCGTTCGAAAGCCAACCGGACAACTCCGGTGGCAGGCACTTCGTGAGCAAGCCCGCACGGACCTCTAAACGCTACGAATCAACCGTCGCGTCTGTCCCAAGTCTCAAGCAGGCACATTGCGGACGCGTCCCATATCTTCGTTGCAGCGAATTAAGTGGCAGTCGCTCATCCGGTAGGGCTGAATATGTAGCGGTCTTCACTAGCCCGGACATTCGACGATGCCGAATCTGAGTCTTACTCAGTGCCAGCCGCGGGCGCGCAGGCTCCCAGTCACGCGTAAGCCGTGTCAGCGCCTCTTCATAACGTCAGTCTGGCTGCAGTTGCCCGCACTGCCGTTGGGATTGGGATCGCTTGCCGCCCGGCGCCCTTAATAACGCCGTGGGAAGATGGCGGTCGGTTCCGTGGAGGTCGGCGATGGCGTTGAGGATCATTTGTATGTGCGGGTACGTCATCCAGGGCGACGACGACGATGAGCTGTGGAGGAACGCGCAAGCTCATATGGGTGTCCTGCACCCGGAGCTGATCGGCAACGTGACACGGGAGGATCTTCTGGCACAGGCTGAGCAGCTCTAGCTGTCGGTGCTCTGGAGCAGTCGGCGGTAGACGCCTTGCACGGTGGGGCTGGGCGCAATCCCGAGCTCTTCTCGGAGTAGGACTCGTAGCCGCTCGTAGGCGCGAAGGGCTTCGGCGAGGTTGCCGCGCCGAGCGAGCGCTTCCATAAGGAGGCTGTGTCCGGTCTCGCGGTAGGGTGCAAGCTCGGTCAGCGTCATGGCGCGTTCCTGGGCCTGCGCCAGCGCCGGCCCGCCAAGGCCGAGGCCTGCGGCGATAAAACATTCGAGCCCGCGCAGCCGGACCTCCTCCAACCGTCGCCGCCACTCGTCAATCCAGGGCGCTTCCAGCCCGAGGAGGAACGGCCTGGTGGCGACGTGATAGGCGATGCCGGCCGGCCCCCATGCCTGCGCCCACTGCCCTTCGGCGATGCTGGACTCCGCCCTATGGGCACCCTCGAGGGCTGCCTCCACGTCGACGAAGCTCGCTAATGGCAGGAGGAGTTCGATCTCGGTCCGCCCTTCGAGATGTTCAGTGCCCAGGCCGTGCCGCAGCTTGGACAGCAGCACGCTCAGCGCCCCCCCGGCCTCCGGAGCGGCGTCCGGTCCCCAGCCAGCCATGAGCAACTTGTCGCGGGGCACGGGGCGGCCACGGTTGAGGACGAGGTAGGCGAACAGAGCTCGCCCGAGCCGGCCGGGCAGTGCGTCCTCGATACGCACCCCATCCACGTCGGCGACGAAGCGACCGCACAATTGGATTCTGGCTTTTGTCCACTGGCCCATCAGACGACCCGAGTCATCGCTGCCGATCCCTCTCCTGCCGGATTGAGAAAGGACGCCGAAAGGTTCGCGCAAGCAGCGCCCGCGACCATTATCTCGTCATCGACTGAAAGCGCCGACAGGAGGAGTCATGGAATCAAAGAACGTCGAGACCTACCGCGCTGGTCACGAGGCCTTCAACCAGAGGGACTTCGTTGCCATGACCAAGGAGTACGCAGACAGCATCACGTGGACCGATCACTCGCTGGGCCGGACGTTCATCACGCCCCAGGAGTTCAAGGAGGACTTCCTGGCAGGGTGGGTCGGGGCGGCTCGCAACATCAGAATCACGAACCCCCGCTACATCGACGCTGGACGGACAGTGGCCTGTACCTTCACCGTTGTCGGCACGCATGACGGGCCGCTTGGACCATTCCACGCCACCGGCCAGGAGTTCGCGCTGGCGCTTTGCGAGATGTGGCACTTCGACTCGAGCGGGCGGGTCATCGGCGGGGACCTCTACTACGACCAGGTCTCGCTGCTCACCCAGTTGGGCCTGATGCCGCAGCCATCCGACGCGTAGGCAGCTCCGGAGGTGGCACGGCTGATTCATTCGGAGGTGACCCTGAGCAGGCAGGCCGAGGGCATTCGAGAAAGGGGAGCACAGGTGGCCGACCAGTGGATGATCCGAGGGCCCGAGTTCGTCAATTGCAACTGTGCGTGGGGTTGTCCATGCCAGTTCGGGGCCAACTCGACCTACGGGCACTGCGAAGCAGTGTCAGCGGGGCACATCGAGGAGGGCTATTTCAACGAAACTCGACTCGACGATCTCAACTGGGTACTCCTTCTTCACTGGCCGGGGGAGATCAAAGAAGGCAACGGGCAAGAGCAGGCGATCATCGACGAGCGCGCCACTCCCGAGCAGCGTGACGCGTTGCAAAAGATCCTCCACGGCGAGTCCACAAACCCCGGAGCGACGATGTTCTTTGTCTACAACAGCACAATGACCACGGTGCATGAGACCCTCTATTCACCGATCGAACTTGAAGTGGACGTGGAAGGCCGCACCGCAAGTTTGAAGGTGGAGGGCATCGTCGAAGCGACCGGTTCACCGATCGTTAGCGAGTTCACGGGCCAAGCGGTGGGCCGGGAGATTCACTTCGCCCAGGGGTTCGAGTTCACTGACGCCGAGATTGGGACTGCCACAACTCGAGCCACCGGGGCCATCGAGCTGGATCTTGCCGACACTAACGGGATGTTCGGCCATCTCCACTTGACCCACTCCGGCGTGGTTCGCTGACTTTCGGCCGTGGCGTCGGAAGCTTTCGGCACCAGACCAATGGACCGGTTCCTCGTCGCGGTGGGCCGCAAAGACCGGCAGGCCGCGATTGCTGCCCTCGCTCTCGGATCGGTAGCCGCATGGCTCTATCTGGCCGTCGGCTTCTCATCCCCGGGCATGGGCGATGCAATGGAATCGATGACCACGTTGGGCGCCTGGACCGCCGGCGAAGCCGGAGTCCGTCTTTTGATGTGGGCCGTGATGATGGTGGCGATGATGCTGCCGGCAGCCATCGCACCGACACTTGTCTACGTCGCCGTGGCTCGAAAAGCGAGCCGGCAGGGTAATCCGGTCGCCCCGGCGATGGCTCTGGTGTCGGGATACCTCGGGGTGTGGCTGGTGTTTTCCGTTGCCGCGACCGCGACCCAGTGGGGACTGGAACGGCTGAGCCTGCTTTCAGCCTCGATGGCTTCCAACAACGCCGCCTTTGGCGGCTGCGTCCTCATCGCAGCCGGGTTCTACCAGCTGACGCCACTCAAGGCCCGATGCCTAAAGCGGTGCCGCGATCCTGCCCGCCTGATTGCTGGCCACTGGCACCCAGGAGTAGGCGGCGCCGTCCGAATGGGAGCGGAGCTCGGCGTTTACTGCCTTGGCTGCTGTTGGGTGCTGATGGCATTGCTGTTTGTCGGCGGAGTCATGAACCTCGTTTGGGTTGCCGCCATCGCGACCTTCATCCTGCTCGAGAAGATCACGCCGATGGCCGAAACGTGGGGACGCGTGGTTGGCGCGGCGATGATTGTCGCAGGAGCAGCAGGCGCCGCGTTGGTGTAAGGGAAGTAGGTCGATCCCAACAACTTGATACAAACCCGCGAATCGACGGATCTGATCGACGCACGCGTCCCATAACAATGCGGCGTGCGTGGGGGCGGGTTCAACGCGTCCCAGAACGCCTGGCACAGTGCGCACCTGGGCTCGGACGGCGCGGTCGGGTGACCGCGTTGTCAGTCTCTCGGCATGGCGATCAGTTCAGCAGCTCCCTGACGCGGTCGGCCACGCGGGCGAGCTCCTCTTCGGGCACT
>JBAVUF010000139.1:0-2158 GCA_049696635.1 Acidimicrobiales bacterium
CCTAACTGCGGTGTCGTCGGTCGCGCGCCGATGGAGCGGATCTGGAGTTCGCTGCGGATCAAGCTCTTGAACCGAAAGCGTTGCCGGACCAGCCTCGAGCTCGCGGGCGCTATCGGCTACTACATCGAGAACTTCTACAACCCGAGCAGGCGACACAGCTCGCTCAAGTACCTGACACCGAACGAATTCGAAGACCTACACTCACCAACCCCAACCGAGGCCACGTTGTCATAACGGTGGTCCACTCGATGGAGTCCAGGTCTTTTAGTGGAGGCGAGGGGACTCGAACCCCCGAACCTCTTGACTGCCAGTCTGTAATCCTGCTTCAACCTAGCCGACTCGAGTCAAAACAAGTGGCCTTGAGCTGCACTTTTGAGGAGCTCACTTTGGCCAGCTGCGACGAATTCGGCGCGGATTGTAGGGATTTTGTGGGGGCGCTACGGGGTCCGAAAGACGATCTACATCGTCGACGCGACGTGCCCGCGCAGGTACTCCCGTAGGTAAGGAAGAGCGAAGTCGACCTTGCCGTACCCGGCTGGTGTGATCAATTCGGCGGCGATCAAGCGCAAGCGGTATTGGCTCGCGTAGTTCGCGTCGACGCCCAATCTTTCGGCGATGTCACCCATTGACGATGGACCGTCATCTCTTGCCATCGCGATGAGAAACGACCGTCCGATGCTTGAGGTGTCGGCGAGCGACGGTTCGTGAACGAGCGAACCCATCCGCCGATGCGCCGATTCGACGCCTTGAATCGCGTCCTCCATCGTGATCCCTCGAACCTTCGGGTGGGCTGCAAAAACTCGCGATCCGACGAGTTGAATGAGGAACGGATACCCCGCAGTTCCCTCGACCATCACATCGAGAACATCGTCTGCGACCGACCTGTCCTGCTCCGCGATTGGATCGCGAAGTGCGCGTCGCACTTCGTCCGCGTCGACGGCTCCAAGGTGGTGGCGGTCGGCACGACGGAGAAAGGTCAACACGTCATCCTCCAGGAGATCGCTGACGGATTCGGGCAGGCCGGCACCCACGAATGCGACCTCCCTGTCCTCTCGGAACGCGTGTTGGATCGTCGTCGCGAGCTCGCGCATTTCGTCAATGACCTGTCGGCGATGGACTTCATCGAGCGAGATAAGCACGCCGGTCTCATGCTCAGCCAGCACGTCAGCAAGCAACGCAAGCTGATTACGGAGACTGGGGACGGCCCGATGCAGGTCCTCGGTCGTCCATGTGGCCCCTCCCCTCGTGCCGGGGAGCGAAATCCCAGAAAGGTGCCGACGAATTGCCTTGGGATCATGCTGGGCGAGAAGTGAGGGGAGGTGTTCATTCGTGATTCGGGCGACGAATCCGGGCGTCGCAGTTTCGGCCACGACCAGCCATCCCCGCTGCCGGGCTTCGTCCTGGACAGCGTTGAGGAGGGCGGTCTTACCCGAGCCTCTCAGACCCATATATAAGGTGGCGCGCTCCAGCGCTCCAGGACCGCTTTCGAGGCCTTCGACGAACGTATCGATGAGATCCTGGCGGCCAACGAGGAGTGGCGGCGTCGCCCCAAACGAGGGCTTGAACGGGTTCCGCACCGCCTTAGCCTACCTCGCGGGCATTAGATGTTGTTAGATCTATTAGATTCTGTTAGAACAGCTTTTCCTATTCAATCTCGCTTGGAGCCGTCAAATATTGGCCGTACGACATCGTCCAGCGGTGACCGCGTGGATGGGCAGATGCTGCGCCGCGGCCTCACCGCAGCCCATCGCAATGCCCGCCGAGACCCGTCTGATCCGCTACCACGATGACGATGTGACCGGCCATTCCCTCACCGCCACCTTTCTTATTGCGTCCGTGTCTCTCATTGGAGACGCGGTCAGCGCTCAGACCTTCGCCCTTCGGCGTCGATCGGCACGCCGTCTGGCGTCCATGAGCCAGTGCCGGCCCCACGCCCGGATCGCCGGAACGGGTACCAACGACCGTCCCGGCCGAGACGGAGCTGTCGATCCTCAAGCGTCACCCGGCTGCGACGGACCCTAGGCCGCCCTCCAAGCATTGCGCGCCCACTCGCCATCGAGTCGCGCGGCGCGTCCCAGTCCTCGAGCAGAACGAAGAGCCCCTCGCTGCCGCCGTCGCGCCACGCCAGCGCCTGGCTCAGAAGGTCGCGAGCTGGAAC
>JBAVUF010000140.1:0-7998 GCA_049696635.1 Acidimicrobiales bacterium
CGCGAGGTCTTCGCCCGTGAGGGCGGGGGCGCCTCGATGGAGGCGGTTGCACGCGAGGCCGGCGTCGGGGTCGGCACCCTCTACCGGCACTTCCCAAGGCGGATCGACCTCGTCGAGGCCGTCTACCGCACCGACGTCGACCGGGTCGTAGAGACTGCGGAAAGGGCGGTGTCAGAACTTGATCCGTGGGCCGCGGTCGAGGCGTTCATGGAGGCATTTGTCAGCTACGCCCTCGGCAAGCGCACGTTCTTGAACGAGCTCCACGAAGCGTTTGAGAAGAACCCCGATTTGAAGTTGCAGTCGCGTCAGCGACTCGACGCGGCGATGCAGCTCGTCATTGACAGAGCACAGCGCGCCGGCGTCGTGCGCGCCGATGTGAACGGATCCGACGTCATGCAGCTCCTCGGCCCGATGTGCATGAGTGCGACGCTGACCGCGGAACAGAGCGAGCGACTCGTCCCGATCATTCTCGGTGGCCTACGCAGGCCGGTGGAGACCGCATCGACCTAGTCGGTAATCGGCCCGGCGCCCCACCTATCGGGTCAGTCGCTCGTGACGGGTGCTTCGGGCTCCGGCGACGATGAGGCGCGGAGGAACTCGACGGTTACGACGATCCCTCCTTCTTCGCGGGCGACGAGGTGAACCGAGGCGTTGTGTGCGCGCGCGATCGCGTCCACGATCGAGAGTCCGAGCCCGAGCCGGCCGTTGTGGTTCGTCCTCGCGCCTTCGGCCCGCTCGAACGGCTGCAGGAGCCGTTCCAAGTCGTCGGGATCGACCGACCGGCCGGAGTTCTCGATAACGAGACGTGTTCCGTGCTCGTTCGATGAAGTACCGATCTTCACGAATCCGTGGTCGATGTTGTGTACCAGAGCATTGTCTAGGAGATTGACAACTAGGCGCTCGAGCAGCTCTTGATCGCCCATGATGAGCGACGCATCAAGCGACGTCTCGACGCGGATTTCTCGTCTCCGCAGTTCGCCATTCAATGACGCGACCGTCCGACGGACGATCTCGTCGAGATCGACGGGTGACTTGTGTTCGATGCCACGGTCGCTGCGGGCGAGAAGCAGAAGCGCTGCGATCAGTCGTTCTTCTTCTTCCCCCGCCGCAATCACACGCTCATAGCTCGAACGGAGTGATTCGACGGTCGCATCGGGGTCCGAAAGCGCGACCTCGGCGACGGCTCGTTGTCGGGCGAGCGGGGATCGAAGCTCGTGGGACGCGTTCGCGACGAAGCGCCGCTGGGCGTCGAACGCGACCTCGAGCCGACCGAGGAGGCCATTGAACGTATCGGCGAGCCGCGTGAGCTCGTCGTTCGGCCCGCCAATATCGAGACGTTCGTGGAGGTTCGTCGCCGAGATCGTGTTCGCAGTGGCGGTGATCTGCCGAAGAGGACTCAACGCGCGTCCCGCCAGCCACCAGGCGAGCGCAACAGAAATGATCGCCATCACGCCGAACGCGACGATCGACCACCACAAAAGGGCGTTCTGATCGGAGCCGTGTTGAAAGAGCGCGCCCGAGACGACGATGTGGATGGCGTCGCCCTTGAGAGCCCTCACATTGGTCGGAGGGTGCGCCCTCAGGTACTGCAGGGCTGCGGGGGAGGGGACCTGTGCCTTTGCCGAAAACGTTTGCCGGGCCGCTGGCACTCGGGTCGCCACGTGAGTGAAGCTGCTGACGTTGCGCGGCGGTCGGGCGCCATTCAACAGCGCATTGATGACGGGGACATTGACCCGAGCTTCGGAGGGCGCGAAGGCGCGGACCAATAGGTTCGTGACCGCGACGAGTCCGGCGCCCGCGACGACGAAGAGCGTCCCATAAAGCGCCGTGAGGCGGAGGCGGACGCTCGGCCGCGGCCTTGGGATCCGGTCACGCAAACCGCGTGGTTCGCTTCCGAGAGAGTCCGTGAGCAGTGTCATCTTTCGACCTAGATCTTGTAGCCCGTTCTCGAGACGGTCTCGATGAGCGGGGGTTCTCCGAGCTTGGCGCGCAATCGACTGATCGTGACCTTCACGGAGGAAGTGAACGGATCAGTCGCGTCATCCCACACCCGTTCGAGTAGCTCTTCGGCGGAAACCACCCGGCCGTTCGCTTCTAAGAGCAGCTGGAGGACGGCGAACTCTTTCGGCCCGAGCTCGAGGGAGTGACCGTTGCGCGCGACGCGGTGCTTTGCCGAGTCGACGACGAGGTCACCACGCCCTAGGACCGGTCCGACGGCTGGCTGCGCGCGTCGGGCGAGCGCCCGAACACGGGCGATGAGTTCCGTGAACGCGAACGGCTTCGACAGGTAATCGTCAGCGCCGAGCCCGAGGCCCTCGACGCGATCATCGACCGAACCCGAGGCGGTCAGCATGAGCACCCGGGCGCGGACGTCGTTCTTCCGTAGTTCCTCGCAGACCCGATCGCCGTGCATCCGAGGGAGGTCGCGGTCCAAGACGATCACGTCGTAGGAGTTCACAAGTGCTCGTTCGAGCGCCGTCCTGCCGTCGAAACTCACATCGGCGGCCATGTCCGCCCGACGCAGCCCCAGCGCGACGTTCTCCGCCAGCTCCTCGTCGTCCTCGACGACCAATACCCGCACCTTCGATTCCTCGTTCTTATCCTTGTCCGTTGTCCCGTCGGAGGAACTTTGCACCCCGGCCGGTTGCGGGACGGTTACGCCACACGCAATGACAATCTCTGCCGTAACCGCGGTGTAACCGCCGGCCACGTACAACAGTGCCAGTTCGAAAGGCCGCAGAATGACCGAAGGGCGAGACGTTGGGGAGATGGTCGACAAAAACGATGGGTCACCGGAAGCTCCGTCCCGTCGAGCGGCTCGCCGTGCCTGCGCTCTTGGGACTCGCCGTCGCCATCGCTGCCTGTGGCGCGACGTCGGCGCCGGGGGTAGCGAGCATCGGCTCATCGACGGCGACGACCTCCCCCGGGGGCGATTCGCATGCGCCGGCCGCCGTCGCCGCCGATTACTCCCAGGCGCTCAAGTACTCCGAGTGCATGCGTGCCCACGGAGATCCGGACTTCCCCGACCCGAACGGCGCCGGTCTGATTCCGTTCGGCACCACCAATCGCAATGGATCGTCATCGCCGGGGCCTCAGGACGAACCGGGTTACACCTCAGCGAACAAGGTCTGCGGTCACCTCTTGCCGAACGGCGGACGCCCGACGGCGGCGCAGGTCGCGTACATCGGCTCACAACTCCTCAAGTTCTCCCAATGCATGCGTTCCCACGGCCTGCCGAGTTGGCCGGATCCGACCATCTCGAGCCACGTCATCGGTTTCGAAGGCATCAGTCAGTCGGTGATCAATTCGGCCGCGTACAAGCGCGCCGAGAAGTCCTGCGCTTCGTTCATGAGTTCGGTAGGTCCCTAATGAGTCGCGATGAATTCAGTAGAAAGGTCTTGATCCATGGATAGCCGTCCCCCGACAGAGCCGAGCGATCCAAGATCGGTGCTGTATCGCGCGCCGAGGTTTTCGCGTCGATCGCTGATCGCGGCGGTCGTCGTCGTTGCGCTCGTCGTCGCCGGAGTGACGCTCGGGGTGACCGATCCGTTCAAGAGCACACCGAACGCGTCCGGATCGCTGAAGGACAACACGTATCCCACATCCGTTACGACGGTGAAAGAGCGTTCGCTGACCTCCCAGCAAACGGTCACCGGCACACTCGGTTACTCGGGTTCGTACACCGTCTCGTTGCCGACAGGAACGATGTCCTCCGCGGTCACGCAGGCCGAACAGACTGTGGCGACCGACGAGTCGAAGCTCGCGTCGGACGAAGCCGCGCTGAAAGTCGCGAAGCGACTGCAGTCCAAGTCCGGCCCGGCGACGATCCGCGACGCACGCGCGACCGTCGCCTCCGATGAGAAGACGACGAAAGAAGCGCAGACCCAGCTCTCCGAGGACGAGAGCCTCGGCTGCCCGGCCTCGTCGTCGCTCACAGTCACCTCCCCGCTGAGCGGGTCGTCGCCCTCCTCCGGTGGGAGCAATTCGAATGGATCTGGCTCTGATGGATCTGGCACCGGACCGACCGGCGGCGGCACGCACGGGCCGATGGACGCCCAGCCGACGGGTTCAACGCCACCCACGGTCACGGCGGCACCGGTCGTTTCGACCGGAACCGCTAGTTCGGTGACCTCGACGTCAGAAACGCTCGCCGGGACGGTGAATCCGGGTGGGCTTGCGACCACCTACTACTTCGAATGGGGAAGGACAAGGTCGTTCGGATCGACGACGCCGGTCGAAAGCGCAGGCGACGGTTCGTCGGGTGTTGCGGTCACGGCGACGATCAGCGGCCTTTTGCCGAACCGCACCTATGACTTCACGCTCGTCGCATCGAACTCCCTCGGGACGACGACCGGAGAGACCCAGCTCTTCCAGAGCGCCCAGTCGTCGTGCGCCGCACAGCGAACGGTCGTCTCCGAGGACAAGAACGCCGTCAAAGACGCGAAGGACACGCTGGCCGTCGATCTCATCGACAACGGTTCGACGGTGACAACCGATGAGGCGACGATCACCTCTGACAAAGCGACCCTCGCGGCGGACGAACAGGCGCTTTCGTCGGCCGAGTCCCAGACAACCAATCCGGGATCGCACTTCACCACCCTGCCGAGCGTCGGCCAGACGATCACACGTGGTCAGTCCGTCTACTCGCTCGACGGTCGTCCGGTTCCGCTCTTCTACGGCACGACGATCCCGTACCGGGCGCTCTACTTGGGCGTCTCGAACGGCCCTGACGTCGCCGAGTTGCAGGAGAACCTGATCGCCCTCGGCTTCGGTTCCGGGATCTCGGCGTCGGGGCAGTTCGGCGCGTCGACGAAAGCAGATGTCGAGGCGTGGCAGCGATCCCTCGGCCTCCCCGCCACCGGAGTGGTCGCGCTCGGAGATTTCGCCGTCGAGCCGGGGCCGTTGCTCGTGACGACCGTCACGGCGACCCCCGGATCCGCGGCGCAAGCCGGCTCACCGGTGCTCTCAGCGTCGGGGACCGAGCACGTCGTGAGCATCGCGCTCGACGCGAACCTTGCGCCGGACGTCAAAGCGGGAGACAACGTTCAGGTGACGTTGCCCGACAACTCGGTGATCGCCGGCAAGGTCTCCTCAGTCGGGACCGTCGCCACGACTCCATCGAACGGCAACACTGGCGCGACGCCGACCGTCTCAGTAACCGTGCTCCTTTCGAACACGAAACTCGCCGGCAACCTCGACCAGGCGAGCGTGAACGTCTCGATCACGGTCGCCAGTGTTTCCAATGCCCTCGTCGTCCCCGTGGATGCGCTGCTCGCCCTTTCGGGTGGCGGCTACGCGGTTGAGGAGGTGTCTTCAACAGGGGTGCACAGTCTCGTGCCCGTGTCGCTCGGCCTCTTCGACGACGCGGCCGGGCTCGTGCAGGTGAGCGGGTCCGGACTCGCAGTCGGTCAGCACATCGTCATTCCGGCTCTGTGACGTCTGTGTCGATCGCGTCCTCCACCATCGCGACACGACGCGCCGAACACGACGCCGGTGTGCCCGTGATCGAGCTCGTCGACGTGACGAAGGTCTATCCGAGCATGCCGCCGTTGCGAGCTCTCGACCACGTGAACGTGCGCATCGACTCGGGGGAACTAGTCGCCATCCTCGGTCCGTCGGGGTCCGGGAAGTCGACGCTCTTGCACTTGATGGGCACCCTCGATCGACCGACGTCGGGGTCGGTTCGGGTCACCGGCCTAGCCGTCGAAGGACTCGACGACCGGGCGCTGTCGGCGCTGCGCGCGACGCGCATCGGCTTCGTGTTCCAGCAGTTCTTCCTCGCCGAACACCAGCGGGTGATCGACAACGTCGGTGACGGCATGCTCTACGCGGGAGTGCCGTTGTCACTACGAAGAGAGCGGGCGCTCGAAGCGCTGGAGCGCGTCGGCTTGGGCCAGCGGGCGGCGGCGCGTCCGACCGAACTCTCCGGAGGTGAGCGCCAGCGCGTCGCCATCGCACGGGCGATCGTCGGTCAGCCCGAGATCGTCTTTGCCGACGAGCCGACGGGAAACCTCGACCAGACGACGGGACAGTCGATCCTCGATCTCTTCATCAACTTCAACAACGAAGGCTCGACGATCGTGGTCGTCACCCACGACCGTTCCGTCGCGGCAAGGCTCCCGCGACAAGTGGAGCTGTTGGACGGACACATCATCGCCGACGGCGCGATCGCCGGTTCGGGTCAGCCATGATCACCACCCGGCCGGTCCAGGCGGCGCGGCTCAGCCTGATCGACACCTTGCGGCTGTCGAGCATCGGCATCAGGACGCGCAAATTGCGGTCCGGCCTCTCCGCTCTTGGCATCGCGATCGGCGTCGCGGCGATCGTCGCCGTGCTCGGGCTCTCGTCGTCGTCAGAGGCTGGGCTGCTCGCCGAGATCAACCAGCTCGGGACGAACCTCCTCGAGGTGACGAACGGTCAGACGCTTTTCGGACAGACCGCCGAGCTGCCGATCCAGTCACCGGGAATGATCGGCCGCATCGGTCCCGTCACCGACGTGCAGTACACGGGGTCGTTGTCGAACCTCAACGCGTTCCGGAGCCCGTTGATCCCTTCGATCGACACGAACGCGCTCAGCGTCGATGCGACAAGCCTCGGCTTGCCAAAAGACGTCGGGGCGAGTGTGAGAGTCGGCCACTTCCTCAACGCCGCGACGGCAAACGAACCGGTCTGTGTGCTCGGTGCGGCCGCCGCGCAGCGTCTCGGAATCGACAAGGTCTTCTCCGGCGAGCGGATCTGGGTCGGCAACATGTGGTTCTACGTGATCGGAATCCTGAACCACTCGGTGCTCACTCCCGAGGTCGACTCCGAGGTGCTTGTCGGCTTTCCCGCCGCCGAGAAGTACTTCAACTTCGACGGCCATCCCTCCGAGGTCTACGTCCGCACGGAGAAGAACTCGGCTGACGTGAACGCGGTTGACAGCGTGCTCGCCGCGACGGCGAATCCCGAGTCGCCGAGCTCGGTCGACGTGAGCCAGCCCTCCGCGGCGCTCGTCGCGCAGGCAGACGCGCAAGCGGCGCTGAACGGTCTGTTCCTCGGGCTGGGCGCGGTCGCACTGCTCGTCGGTGCCGTCGGTGTCGCGAACATCATGGTCATCTCGGTACTCGAACGACGTTCGGAGATCGGCTTGCGCCGTGCACTCGGCGCGACGCGCGGACAGATCCGCACGCAGTTCCTCTCAGAGGCGATGCTCCTCGGGCTGATGGGTGGTGCCGCCGGAGTCGTGCTCGGCACGCTTTCCACTGCCGTCTACGCGTCGGTGAAGCACTGGGCGCTCGTCGTGCCGGTGCTCGCCTGGGCGGGTGGGCTCGGCGCGGCATTGCTCATCGGGGCGATCGCCGGACTGTGGCCGGCAATTCGGGCGGCCCGGCTTTCTCCGACCGAAGCCCTGTGGAGCCTCTAACGGGGTACGGGCGAGCGCGGGTGATCGCGCGAGCAGCGCCGATCCCGATTGGCACGGCCGTCGTCGCGATTGGTCTCATCGCGGCGGCGTGCGGCGGTGGATCGGGTCCCGGCGTGGCGAGCATTGGCGGAAGTACGACGACGACGATCCCGGCGACGAGCGAGACCGCGAGCCCGACCGACTACGCGAAGGACGTTGCCTACGCGCAGTGCATGCGCACGCACGGCGTGCCGAGCTTTCCCGACCCCAATGTCCAAGGCGACTTCCTGATCCATGGGGGATTCTCGAGACCCCAGCTTCAGAAGGCGAACGCGGTGTGCCAACACCTCGAGCCGAATGGAGGAAAGCAGACGGCCGCTCAGAACGCCGAAGCGCTGAAACTCGGGCTCGAAGCCTCGGCGTGCATGCGTTCCCACGGGGTCCCCGACTTCCCCGACCCGCAGTCGGGTCCGAACGGGGGAGTGTTGCTCCGCGTCGGGGGCCGCGGCGCGAACCCGAACTCGGCGGCCTTTCGGGACGCGATGCGGGCGTGTCAGTCCGTGTTCGACGCGTTCGGAGCGGTCCCTTGACACGCCGGCGCCCTCGCGCTCGTCGCC
>JBAVUF010000141.1:0-5664 GCA_049696635.1 Acidimicrobiales bacterium
GGGAATCAGCGCTCGCCGTCGGGCGCGCCCTCGCCGACCTCGGCGAGCGCCACCAGGTGCTCGTCGTCACGCACCTCGCCCAGGTCGCGGCCCATGCGCACCACCAGCTCGTCGTCGAAAAGCGTGAGTCGGAAGGGCGCTCGGTGGCGACGGTGCGCGAGGTGCTCGACGACGAACGCGTCGTCGAGCTCTCGCGGATGCTGTCCGGCCATCCGGATTCGCAAACGGCGCGTGAACACGCCGCGGAGCTGCTCGAACGTGTCGGCGTCCGCCGCTGAAGCGCTGCTTTGCCGCTGGTCCGTTGCTCGCGCGCACCATTCCGTTAGGTTGGTGAGGGCCAATCACCGGAGGGGACGGCGTGGCGAAGTTCGTGTTCGTGACCGGGGGGGTGTCGAGCTCCCTCGGGAAGGGACTCGCGTCCTCCTCACTCGGTCGACTCTTAAAGTCCCGGGGCTTGCGGGTGACGATGTGCAAGCTCGACCCGTACATCAACTTCGACCCGGGCACGATGAATCCATTCGAGCATGGCGAGGTCTTCGTCACCGACGACGGCGGAGAGACCGACCTCGACCTTGGCCACTACGAGCGCTTCATCGACGAGGCGCTGCTGCGAGCCTCGAACGCGACGACCGGCCAGATCTACTCGACGGTCATTCAAAAAGAGCGCCGCGGCGACTTCTTGGGCAAGACCGTCCAGGTGATCCCGCACATCACCGACGAGATCAAGGCTCGCGTGAAAAGGCTCGCCAACGATGACGTCGACGTCGTCATCACCGAGATCGGCGGGACCGTCGGTGACATCGAGATCGTCCCGTACCTGGAAGCGATCCGGCAGTTCCGCCACGACGTCGGGCGCGACAACGTCTGTTACGTGCACCTCACCCTCGTTCCGTACCTCGCGCCGTCCGGCGAGCTGAAGACAAAGCCGACCCAGCACTCGGTGACCGAACTGCGCGCTCGCGGTATCCAGCCGGACGTGATCGTCTGCCGCTCGGACCACGAGCTGAACGACGCGTTGAAACTGAAGATCTCGCTTTTGTGCGACGTGCCGATCGAGGCGGTCGTCTCCGCCGTCGACGCCCGCAACATCTACGAGATCCCCCTCCTCCTCCACGACGAAGGCTTCGACCAGATCGTCTGCCGCACGCTCGGGCTCGACGACTCCGACGAGGCGATCGACCTTTCGGCGTGGGAGCTGATCGTCGAGCGCGGCGAGCACGCCACCGACGCCGTGCGCATTGGGGTGATCGGCAAGTACGTGAACCTGCCCGACGCCTATCTCTCGGTCACCGAGTCGCTCCGCCACGGGGGCTTTTTCAACGACGCGCGCGTCGAGATCGAATGGGTGCAGGCCGAGACCGTCAGCCCGGCGACCACCGAGGCCGATCTCGCCAGCCTCGACGGGATCGTGATCCCGGGCGGCTTCGGCGAACGCGGCATCGAGGGCAAGATCGCCGCCGCCACTTATGCGAGGGAGCACGACCTCCCCTGCCTCGGGCTCTGCCTCGGGTTGCAAGTGATGGTCGTCGAGTACGCCCGCAACGTCGCCGGCCTCGACGGCGCGAATTCGAGCGAGTTCGATCCGTTGACGCCGCACCCGGTGATCGACCTGATGGACGAACAAGCCGACGTCGAGAACCTCGGCGGCACGATGCGGCTCGGCGCCTACGTCGCCCGGCTCGAGGACGGCTCGCAGGTGGCGAAGATCTACGGCGAGTCCTCGGTGAGCGAACGCCACCGACACCGCTACGAGGTGAACAACCGCTACCGCCAGCGCTTGGAGGACGCCGGGCTTTTACTTTCCGGTTTTTCGCCCGACAACCGCCTCGTCGAGTTCATCGAGCTGCCGGGCCACCCGTACTTCATCGGCACCCAGGCGCACCCGGAGTTCAAGAGCCGTCCCGACCGCCCGCACCCGCTCTTCAGAGAGTTCGTCTCCGCCGCGGTTGATCGGGCACGGTCGCGCAACCCGCACCTGTTCGAGATCGGACTCGATGCCGCGTCCTGACACCGGCTTTGAGGTCACCGCGGAGAGAGAGCTCTACAAGGCGTCGTTCTTCTCGGTCGTTGCCGACGAGATCACCGCTCCCGACGGCAAGTCCTTCGAGCGCGAGATCATCCACCACCCGGGTGCGGTCGCGATCGTCGCGATGGAAGGCGACGACGTCGTGATGATCCGCCAGTACCGGGCGCCGTTGCGGAGGGCGATCCTCGAGGTTCCCGCCGGAAAGCTCGACGTACCCGGTGAACCGCCGGAGGAGTGCGCGCGGCGTGAGCTCGCCGAGGAGGTCGGGCGCACCGCCGCGCAATGGACACTGCTCGGAGAGCTCGACAACTCGCCGGGGTTCACCGATGAGCACACCTACTGTTTCCTCGCCGAGCAACTAACGAAGGTCGAACGCGACACCCAGGGTGCAGAAGAGCACTTCATGACGGTGGAGAAGATGCCGTTATCGCGGCTGTGGCCGCTCGTCGAGTCCGGTGAGCTGGTCGACGCGAAGACGATCATCGCCATGGCGCTCGCCGAGCGGGCCCTCAAGCACAGGACGTCTCCCTGAGCGCTTCGAAGACGCTCGATCGGGGAGCCTTCCCGCTGTCGCTCGACGCAGAAGAGTTCCTCTCGTACCTGGCCGTCGAGCGCGGCCGCTCGCACAACTCGATCGCCTCGTACCGGCGCGACCTGTTGCGCTACGAGCGTTTCGTGAAGACGAGGGGTCTGACGCTTTTTGAAGTGCGTCCCGAGGTGATCGAGGAGTACCTCGCCGATCTGACGAGCGGTCGGCTCGCGCCGTCGAGTCGCGCCCGCGCGCTCGCCGCGGTGCGCGGTCTGCACCGGTTCCTCGCCGACGAACGCGGCGCGACAAGCGACCCCAGCGCCGACGTCGAAGGACCGCGCGTGCCGTCCGGCGTGCCGAAGGCTTTGAGTGAGGACGAGGTGCGGGCGTTGCTCTCCTCGCCGTTGGGCGACGATCCGATCCCGGTGCGCGACCGCGCGATCCTCGAGCTGCTCTACGCGACCGGGATGCGGATCTCGGAGCTCTCGTCGCTGTCGCTCTCGTCGATCGACGAGCGGGCGCGGCTTTGTCGCGTCGTCGGTAAGGGGAACAAGGAGCGGATCGTCCCCGTCGGCTCGTTCGCGTTGCGCGCCCTGTCGGCGTGGCTCTCGGCGAAAGGGCGGCCGCGGTTTGTGAGGGAGAAGACGGCGCGTCGCGACGACAAGGACGCGCTCTTCTTGTCGACGCGGGGCCGGCGGATGGGGCGCCAGGCGGTCTGGCGGGTAGTCCACGCTCACGGCGTGCGCGCCGGGCTGTCGTCCAAGGTGACGCCACACGTTTTGCGCCATTCGTTTGCCACCCACCTGCTCGACCACGGTGCCGACATCCGCGTCGTCCAGGAGCTGTTGGGCCACGCCTCGATCACGACGACCCAGGTGTACACGAAGGTCTCCCAGGATCACCTTTTGCGCGCCTACGCGAAGGCGCACCCGCGCGCCCATCGCCGGGGGGGCGGAATTCCTCACTGAGCAGGACGTTTTCCGCAGGCAAACGGCGATATGACCGCAGCGGCCAGAAAGTAGTCTGGGCGTTATGGCGAACGAGGCCCCCGCTGTCGACTATCGAGAACTCCTCGAAGAAGAGCGCGCGTCCCTCGCGCGCCAACTCGACGAGCTCGGCTTCGCGCCGGGCTCGGGATCCGGGTTGAACTACGACTCGAACTTCGCCGACTCGAGCCAGGTGACGGCCGAGCGGGGCGAGAACGAGGCGCTCGTCGCCGAGCTGCGCAACGCGCTCTCAGAGGTCGAGAGTGCCCTGCAGAAGGTCGAAGAGGGCACCTACGGCATCTGCGAGAAGTGCGGCAGCCAGATCACGCCCGCACGCCTCGAAGCGAAGCCGGCCGTTCGCACCTGCATCGACTGCGCCACGAATCGCCGCTGACGCTTCTTCGTGATCGAAACCCAGGGGGGGCGCGCGCAGCGCTTCCACCGCTACGGGCCGTGGACGATCGGCATCATCGCGGTGCTCGCCGTGATCGTCTACGAGCTCGAAAAGCACCATTCGCTGCACAGCGAGGAACTGCTTTTTTTCGTCGCGCTCATCCCGACGGTGATCCTGCACGAGGTGAGCCACGGCGTTGTCGCCAACTGGCTCGGCGACGACACCGCGAAACGTGCCGGTCGGCTGACGCTCAATCCGATCAAGCACATCGACCCGATCGGGACGGTCCTTTTGCCGATCTTGCTCATCGTGACGACGCACTCGGCATTCGGTTGGGCAAAGCCGGTGCCCGTGAACGTCGGCAAGCTGCGTCACCCGCGTAACGACGCGGTCCTGGTCGGTCTCGCCGGACCGGTGACGAACATCCTCCTCGCGCTGATCGCCGGGTTCGCGTTCCGGTACATCGGCTTCAACACCGTCACCCATCTGCCGTACTCGGACGAGCCCATCTCCTCGTGGCCGCTCGGGATCGAGTTCTTGTTCTTGTTCGGGATCGTCAACGTGATCATCGCGGTCTTCAACTTGATCCCGATCCCGCCGCTCGACGGATCGGCGGTCGTCGAGCGCCTGCTTCCGTCGAGCGTCCTGCCCCAGTACTACCGGCTGCGAATGCTCTCGATCTTCATCGTGATCTTTCTCGTGCTGTTCGACCCGACGGCGTTGGATCGCTTGTTCAACTTCGGGACGGCCTGGTGGGGCCGGATCATCGGCATCGGACCGGTCGAACTCGTCTGATCGAGACGGTCCCTTTTTCGACGCACGTGCCTCAGTAGTGTGCGAATCGCGGTGGACGTCGCGCGGCGCGTCCGTCGAGAGAGGTGCTGATCGAGGTGTTCTGCCCGAACTGCGGGACGAAGACCGACGCCGGGGCGCACTTTTGCGAAAAGTGCGGCGCGCCGCTTTCTTCGAGCGAGCAATCCGAAGTGCGCGAGCCCGCGGAAATGCCGCCTTCGGTTCCCTCCGGATGGTCGGTGCCCGCCGGCGCGGCGACGTCCGGGCAATCCCAACCGCCGCCTCCGCCGGCCCCACCGCCGGGATACGGGTGGCAGATGCCAACGCATCCAGAGAGCGTCGCCACGCCCCCTGATTGGCAGAACCTGAGAACCGGACCGGGGGATCGGTTCGCACCCTTCGGCGCGCCGCTCGCGAGCTGGTGGCAGCGGGTCGGCGCGTTGGTGCTCGACGGAATGGTGATCGGCGTCCCGATCGTCGTCGTGAACCTCGTCCTCGCTGCCGCCTTCGGCCACCAGCACACAGTCGTCACGAACGGGACGGCGAGCACCGTGAAATCGCTCACCGGATCGGCGAGAACGGTGGTGTACACGCTGTCGGCGCTCGTGTCCGGGGTGTACTTCGCGATCTTGAACGGGACGGGCCGCGGTCAGACCGTCGGCAACCGCGCGCCGGGCATCGCGGTGCGCGACGTCGACACCGGCACAGCGATCGGGTTTTGGCGCGGGGTGCTGCGGTGGTTCGTACGGGTGGTCCTTTACCTCGCGTTCGTCATCCCCGGTCTTTTGAACGACCTTTATCCGCTGTGGGACAGCCGCCGCCAGACGCTCGCCGACAAGGCGGCGCGCTCGGTGATGATCCGCCTGAAGTAACGGTGCGAAGGCAGCGGCGCTGCCGCCGTTGCGGCGCCCGGCAGAGCGCCGACGCGACGTTCTGC
>JBAVUF010000142.1:0-2119 GCA_049696635.1 Acidimicrobiales bacterium
GGTCGCGGCCGCGGCGGCACCTGCCGCCGGCGCGCCAGCCGAGGCTGAAGCGGAGGAGCAGGCGGAGTTCGACGTCGTCTTGACGGCCGCCGGCGACAAGAAGATCCAGGTGATCAAAGAGGTCCGGTCGCTCACGAGCCTCGGGCTGAAAGAGGCGAAGGATCTCGTCGACGCGGCGCCGAAGGCGGTGCTCGAAAAGGTGTCGAAGGAAGACGCCGAAAAGGCGAAGGCTCAGCTCGAAGCGGCGGGCGCGACCGTCCAGCTCAAGTAAGAGAGTTCCAGCTCAGGGGGGTCGGCCCCCGGTCGGATCTTGACCGGACGGGCCTGATCCTTTACCCTGCGCGCGGCAGTTTGCGCGTTGCCTCTTTGTTCGCGCGCCGGTATGCTGACTCTTGCCGTGCCCGTCTGCCGCGCCGCTTTCTCAGCTGCTCGTTGACGCGCGCCTCCGGCGCTGTCGCCCGCCGTCTGAGTTTCGACCTGCTTTCGCGAGGAGTGATCCGTTGTCCTCACGTTTCCGCACCCCGGAGCGTTTTTCTTTCGCGAACCTCGACGAGGTCCTGGAGTTGCCGGATCTCGTCGCGGTCCAACGCGACTCGTTCAACTGGTTCCTGAATCGGGGTCTCGCCGAGACCTTCGACGACATCAGCCCGATTGAGGATTTCACGGGCCAGCTGCAGCTGAAGCTGGAGTTCGACCCGACCGACGTCGACCTGCGCCCGGAGCCGAAGTTCTCGATCGAGGACTGCAAGGCGAAGGACATGACCTACGCCGCACCGATCTTCGTGCGCGCGCAGTTCATGAACGCGCAGACCGGCGAGATCAAAGAACAGACCGTCTTCATGGGGGACTTCCCGATGATGACGCCGCAGGGAACGTTCATCATCAACGGCACCGAGCGGGTCGTCGTCAGCCAGCTCGTCCGTTCCCCGGGTGTCATCTTCCAGCCCGGACGCGACGCGAAGACCGTCGTCACGGGGACGATCCACCCCTATCGCGGAGAGTGGATCGAGTTCGACGTCGAGGCGAAGCCCGGCAAGGACGTGAATGCCGGGACCCGCGTCGCCCGCAAGCGCCGCCTTTCGCTGTTCGTCCTTCTGCGCGCCCTCGGCTACGAGGACGAGGCGTTCTTGGAGCGTTTCGTCCGCCACTTCGACTTCCTGGCTGGCCAGTGGGAGCGCGAGCGCGAGCTCATCCCGACTCGCGATGACGCGCTGTTGGAGATCTACAAGCGCGCCCGCCCGGGCGAGCCCCTCTCGCTCGAAGCGGCACGCGCCTACTTCGAGAACGCGTTCTTCAGCTCACGTCGCTACGACCTCACCCGCGTCGGCCGTTACAAGCTGAACCGCAAGCTCGGCCCGGAGATCGAGAAGATCGCCCAGATTCTCGACGTCGACCTCGAGCGCCCCGCACCCGATCAGGGCGTGCTCTCGCCGAGCGAGGTGCTCGCCGCCGCGACGTACATGCTCCACTTGGCGAACGGTGAGCCGGGGTACCGACTCGACGACCAGGACCACTTCGCGAACCGTCGCATCCGCTCGGTCGGCGAGCTGATCCAGAACCAGGTCCGCATCGGTCTTTCGCGCATGGAACGGGTTGTGCGCGAGCGCATGACGACCCAGGATGTCGAGGCGATCACTCCCCAGACGTTGATCAACATCCGCCCGGTCGTCGCCGCGATCAAGGAGTTCTTCGGCACGAGCCAGCTCTCCCAGTTCATGGACCAGCACAATCCGTTGTCGGGCCTCGCCCACAAGCGCCGCCTCTCGGCGCTCGGCCCGGGGGGGCTGTCGCGCGAGCGCGCCGGGTTCGAGGTCCGTGACGTGCACACGAGCCACTACGGCCGGATGTGCCCGATCGAGACACCAGAAGGCCCGAACATCGGACTCATCGGCCACCTTGCGACGTACGCGCGCGTGAACGAGTACGGCTTCATCGAGACGCCCTACCGCAGGGTGCAAGAAGGTCGCGTCACCGACGAGATCGTCTACCTCGCCGCCGACGAAGAAGAGGAGTACGTCATCGCACAGGCGTCAGCGACCCTCGACGACGAGGGCCGTTTCGTCGGCGAGCGCGTCCTCGTCCGCCGTGGGCCGCAAGGGGCGGGCGTGCGCGTCGGCGC
>JBAVUF010000143.1:0-13460 GCA_049696635.1 Acidimicrobiales bacterium
ATTGACCGCCGCGCTCGATGGCGAGTACCTCGTCGCGGTCCTTGTTGTGTGCGGGGCGATCGAAGTCCTGGCGCGGCGCACCGTGCGGCTCGGCGGGTCCACCGGGGCATTCAGCCCCTTCCTTTTCGCCGCGATCGCCACGGCGGCCGGCGTTGGGGCACTCGTCTGGGAGGCGTTCAAAGTCGGCGCCCTCTCGTACGGGGGCGGTTTCGTGATCATCCCGCTCATGCAGCACGACGTCGTGCACGTGTACCACTGGATGTCGAACGCGCAGTTCCTCACCGCCGTCGCGCTCGGCCAGATCACCCCGGGCCCGGTCGTGCTCACCGTCGCGGCGGTCGGTTATGCGGCGTCCCGATTCTCGGGCGCGGCGATCGCGACGGTGTGCGCGTTCTCGCCGTCGTTCATCTTCGTGATCCTCGGCGGTCGGTACTTCGAACGACTGCGGACGAGTCGCGTGGCCCAATCGGTGCTCGCCGGGGCAGGTCCGTGCGCGATCGGCGGGATCGCCGGATCAGCGATCCCCCTCGGTCTTGGCATCACGCACATCTGGCAGATCGGGGTGCTCGTCGGCGGAATCCTCTGGCTCGTCGTCTTCCGCCGCCAGATCATCGTCGGGCTACTGCTCGCCGCAGCCTTCGGGGTGATTGCCGCCGCGGGCGGTCTCCCCGTTGCCCGCTGATCCTGCTCCGACGCCCGTCAGGGGCGGGCCCGCATCGAAAGTTGACTCCCGGTGTCTGGAATATGACGTTTTCGTTTCAGTTATGGGCGGCGAATGAGTAAAGTCTCGCCAACGAAGCCGCCGGGCACTCGGCGGGACTCCGTTGCCGTTGACCCAAAAGGGGGAGTTTTATGCATCGAAAGTTCATTCGCTTCGGCGTGCCCTTCCTAGCGGCGGCACTCGCTTTGGGCATGCTCACGGGCGTTGCCTCGGCGACGAAGTCGCACAGCTCGAAGAAGACCTACACGATCGCCTACGAAGGCCCGCTCTCTGGTGGTGACTCTGCACTGGGGCTGCTGCAGAACAACGCGGTGCAGGTGGCGATCGCCTTTGCCAACGAAGGAAAGACCTTCGGCAAGCTGCCGTTCAAGGTCGCCTACAAGCAGGCGGACGACCAAGGGTCAGGCACCCTGTCGCCGGCCGCGGCGCAGTCGCTGATCACCGACTCCAACGTCGTCGCCGTCGTCGGTCCCGCCTTCTCGGGCGCGACCGCGGCTGCGGAGCCGCTCTTCTCGGCGGCGCACATGGCGACCGTGAGCCCGTCGGCAACCCGCCCGTCGCTTGTGACGAGCGGCTGGCACAACTTCTTCCGAGTTGTCGCCGACGACAACCAGCAGGGTCCTTCCGACGGTGACTTCATCGTGAAGGCCCTGAAGGCGAAGTCCGTGTACGTCCTCAACGACGGCAGCGCCTACGGTGCCGGCCTTGCGGGCGTGGTCGCGACCCGCGCCAAGGCCGACGGTGCCAGCCTCACGACCGACACCGTCCTTGGAACGACCCAGTGCCAGGAGGGCACAGGCGACGTTTCGGAGTACCCACCGGAAGCGTCGAAGATCGTCTCCTCGAAGCCGGACGTCGTTTTCTACGGCGGTTACTACTGCGGCTTCGCGCACATGGTCGACGCGCTTCGCACCGCCGGATACAAGGGCGACGTGATGTCCGGTGACGGCAGCGAGGACCCGCACTTCGTCATCGACGCTGGCGCGTCGAGCGCGGACGGCGCGTACCTGAGCACTGCCGGGGCGACCCTCGGAACGACCAAGATCGACAAGGAATTCGGCACGGCGTTCAAGGCCAAGGCGGGCTTCGCTGTTGGTGAGTACTCGCCGGAGTCGTTCGACTCGACGAACGTCATCATCGACGCGATGCTCACCCTCTACAAAGCAGGCAAGCCGATCACCCGGCCGAACATCGTCACCGAACTGCACAAGATCAGCTACGTGGGTATCACGAAGACGGTCAAGTTCAAGACGAACGGAAACATCTACGGTGCAACGATCTTCATCTACCAGGTGAAGAACGGAAAGATCGCCGAGATCGGCACGACGAAGACGCTGATCGCCTCGGCGAAGTAACTGCTCTTGTAAGTTCGCGCAACGCGTGGCCAGCTACTTTCGGGTAGCTGGCCATGGCGCGTATGAGAGGCATCGGGGGGGACCCGGCGTAGATGTGCTTCACCGTTAACTTCTGGCCCCTACTCATCGCAGGGCTCGCGAACGGGTTCTTGTACGCGCTCATCGCGCTCGGATACACCCTCGTCTACGGCATCCTCCATCTGATCAACTTCGCCCACAGCGAGGTGTTCATGAGCGGAGGCTTCGCCGGCTACTTCATCCTGAACGCCGTCGTCCCAGCCGGATCCAGCTCAGTACCTCACGGCGCAGAATCCGTGGGTTTGTTAGCGGTGGCAATCATCGGCGGTGGGATCGCCGGAGCGATCGTCGCATTCCTGCTCGAGCGCGTCGCCTACCGACCGCTACGGCGCCGCAACGCGCCGCGGCTCGCGTTTCTCATCAGCGCGATCGGCGCCTCCTACTTCCTCTACAACCTGGCCGGCAAGGAGTTCGGGCGTTTCCCGATTTCGATGCCGACGGTGTTCACGAACGGCACCGTCTTCTCGGTCTTCAACGCGCAGGTTCAGACCTACTACATCCTCATCGGCGTCGCGGCGCTCGTGATGCTCGTCTTTTTAGACCGCGTCGTCGCGATGACGCGGCTCGGCCGCGCGATTCGCGCCGTCGCTCAGGACGCCGACACGGCGAGCTTGATGGGCGTGAACATCGATAGCACCATCTCGAAGACCTTCATCCTCGGCGGCCTGCTCGCCGGAGCCGCCGGGTGCCTCTTCGGGCTCGGCTACGGCGTCGTCTACACGATGGGGTTCACCCCCGCCCTGAAGGCGTTCACCGCAGCCGTGCTCGGCGGCATCGGCAACGTGCGAGGCGCGGTGCTCGGGGGACTTTTGCTCGGCGTCGTCGAGAGTCTCGGCATCGCCTGCATCGAGACCTCGTGGCGTGACGTCATTTCGTTCGGCATCCTCGTGTTCGTTCTGCTGGTCCGACCGACGGGCCTCCTCGGTGAGCGTCTCGGGAGGTCCGCATGAGCGTCTCGGTCCAATCCGCGCGAACGACCGCCGTGACGCTGTGGCAGCACCCTCAGACACGGCGCCTGTTCGCGTTCGTAATGGGGTTCCTCGTCCTTGGCCTCATGACCGGACCATCGGGCAGTATCTCGACGCCGCTGATCGGGGTTACGGGCTCGTTCGGTCATCCGCGCGTCTTCGTCTTCCTGGCTCTCGGCGTCGGATTCTGGCTGCTGAGTCTGGCGAACGCGCGCTATCGCGAGAGGATCCGCGCCGCCAACGATCGGGTCCTCGCAGTGCCGAAACGGCTGTTCCCAGATTGGCGAGTTCGTGTTGTCATCTACGCGGCGCTGCTCGCCTTCGCGATCTGGCTACCGCTCGGGGTGAACGCGTACTGGCAGGAAGTTCTCGTCGACCAAATCGGCCTCTACGTGCTTTTGGCGCTCGGCCTCAACGTCGTCGTCGGCTACGCCGGTCTGCTCGACCTCGGCTACGTCGCTTTCTTTGCTATCGGGGCGTACTCGACGGCGTTCTGGACGGACAAGCTGCCGCTACATCCACCGTTCGTTCTCAACTCGTTCTGGTCGATCCCGTTCGACATGGCGGCGGCGATTCTCGCCGGGATCCTGCTCGGCGCGCCGACGCTGCGCCTGAGAGGCGACTACCTGGCGATCGTCACGCTCGGGTTCGGCGAAATCATCGAGATCGTCGCGAACAACTTGAACGGTGTGACCGGAGGGCCGGTCGGGGTGCTCGGTATTCCGCACCCCGACTTCAACCTTTTCGGCATCCACTACACGTGGTCGATCGACGAGATCCCCTACTACTACATCCTTTTGGTTTTCGTCGTTATTGCCGTCGCGGCGTATCACTACATCCAGGAATCGCGAGTTGGTCGAGCGTGGGCCGCCATCCGCGAGGACGAGGTTGCCGCCGAGTCGAGCGGTATCAACGTCTTGAAATACAAGGTGATGGCGTTCGCGATCGGAGCGGCGACGTCGGGCATGGCCGGGATGCTCTACGCGAGCAAGGTGAGCTACCTCGAGCCGGCGGACTTCACCGTCCAGTTCTCGATCCTCATTCTGATCCTCGTCATCTTCGGTGGGATGGGATCGATCATCGGTGCCGCGCTCGGCGCGGCGTTTCTGCAATGGGTGCCCGCCTACGAGCGCGTGCACCCGACTTTGGGCTTCCAGATTCAGGACCTCTACATCTACTTCGGCGCGCTCTTGATCATCATGATGATCTTCCGCCCCCAGGGACTCGTTCCCTCGCGGCGACGACGGCGTGAGCTCGAACTCGCAGAACACGGGGTTGGAACCGCCGACGCGATGAGCGCCGGAGGCGGTCCGATTACATGACGAACCTTGCGGTGAGCCCGTCGCTCTCGGCGAAAGTCGACGGTGACACGATCATCGACGTCGATCACGTCACGCTTCGCTTCGGAGGCGTCACGAGCCTCGCCGATGTCGAACTCAACCAGCTGCGCGGCGAGCTCTTGTCCGTGATTGGGCCCAACGGGGCCGGCAAGACGTCGTTGTTCAACTGCTTGACCGGCGTCTACCAGCCGCAGGAAGGTGTGATCACCTACACCGGCGCCGACCAAAAGACCCACGAAATCATCGGTCACAAGCCGCACACCGTCAACCGTTTCGGGATCGCGCGCACGTTCCAGACGAGCCGTCTGTTCAACGCCTTGACGACATTTGAGAACGTGAAGATCGGCGTCGAGTCGCGTCAGCACACCGGTCCGATCGGGGCGATGCTGCGCCTGCCGCGGACGAGACGCGAGGAACGTCAGAGCGACGCGAGGGCCTTCGAGCTGCTCGAGTTCGTCTCGCTCGCAGATCGCGCGAACGAGCTCGCGAGCGCGCTCCCTTACGGCGCCCGACGGCGGCTCGAGGTCGCGCGGGCGCTCGGTACCGATCCTCAGCTGTTGTTGCTGGACGAACCGGCGGCGGGCACCAACCCCGCGGAGAAAGACGACCTCGCCATGGTCATCACGAAAGTGAACCGCGAACTCGGCGTGAGCGTCTTGTTGATCGAGCACGACATGCGGCTCGTCATGTCGGTCGCGCAACGCATCGTCGTCTTGAATTTCGGCCGCGTCATTGCATCGGGCACGCCCGTCGAGGTGCAGCACAACCCGGCCGTCATCGAGGCATACCTCGGGGCGCCAGCAGAGGAAGACGCCGCGTCGGAGCCTGCCGAATCACCTGAGGAGGACGCATGAACGAGGCGTTGCTCGAACTCAGGGACGTCGAGGTCCGCTACGGCGTGATCCGGGCTTTGCGCGGCATGAGCCTCGTCGTGAACCAGGGCGAGGTCGTCGCCCTCCTCGGCGCGAATGGTGCCGGGAAGACGACGACGTTGCGGACGATCTCTGGTCTGAGCCACCCCTCGCGCGGTGAGATCACCTTCGCGGGCCAAACGATCACGCGTGCTCCGAGTCATGAGGTCGTCGCCCTCGGTATCAGCCATGTCCCCGAGGGTCGGCGGATCTTCCCGCAGATGTCGGTCATGGAAAACCTCGAGATGGGCGCCTACCTGGGCAGGAAAAACTTCAAGGAGGATCTCGAGCGCGCGTTCGGCCTCTTTCCAATCCTCTCCGAACGGCGCAAGCAAATGGGCGGCACCCTGTCCGGCGGCGAACAGCAGATGCTCGCCATCGCCCGCGCGCTGATGAGCCGCCCGCGCCTTTTGCTCCTCGACGAACCTTCCCTAGGCCTCGCACCGATGGTCGTGCAGACGATCTTCCGCATCGTCAGCGAGATCCGAGAGACCGGGACGACGATCCTTCTCGTCGAACAGAACGCCGCCCAGGCGCTGGCACTCGCCGACCGCGGTTACGTGCTCGAGAACGGGGCGATCGTCATGTCCGACGAAGCCTCGACGCTGCTCCGTGACCCCAGGGTGCGGGCGGCATACCTCGGCGAGGGGGCCGCCTGACCTCCGGGATCTCCGCGCCCGTGCTCTCGCCCGATGCGGGTCGGACCCGATGACGCCGCCGACACGGACACAGTGCATCGCCCTCGACAACGTGGACCCGCTCGGTCGCTTCCGCGACGAGTTCGACCTCCCAGATGGCCTCATCTACCTGCTCGGGAACTCCCTTGGTCCGCTCCCCCGGCGGGTCACAGGACGGCTCGCACAGACATTGCGCGACGAATGGGGAAAAGGACTCACCCGCAGCTGGGGCGACGCGGGCTGGTGGGACCTACCGGTCACCCTGGGAGCCAAGCTCGCGCCGATCATCGGTGCCGAGCCTTCCGAGGTTCTCGTCTGCGACTCGACGTCGATCAACACCTTCAAGGTCGTCTGTGCCGCCGCGGCCATGCGCCCGGAACGACGAACGATCCTCACCGATGCCGAAAACTTTCCCACCGATCTTTACCTGGTCGAAGCGGCCGCCAAGGCGACGGGTGGTCTCGCCGTTCGACACGTTGCCGACCCGGCGCGCCTTGCGGACGAGCTCGATGACGACGTCGGGGTCGTCGAGCTGAGCCACGTCGACTACCGGACCGCCCGACTGCTCCCGATGCGCCAGATCACGGCAGACATCCACGCTGCCGGAGCGATCGTCGTCTGGGATCTCGCCCACAGCGCCGGTGCGGTCGAGGTCGGTCTCAATGCAGCCGACGCCGACTTTGCCGTCGGCTGCACCTACAAGTACTTGAACGGCGGGCCCGGGGCGCCCGCCTATCTCTACGTTGCGCAGCGCCACCAGGCGAGCGCGATCTCACCGCTTCCGGGGTGGAACGGGCACGCCCGCCCCTTCGCCTTCGTGCCGGAGTACGAACCGGCCGACGGCGTCCGACGTTTCGCGTGCGGATCCCCGCCGGTGCTCTCCTACGCAGCGCTCGCGGCGAGCCTGTCGCTGTTTGAAGAGTTAGACCTTGTCGCGCTATTCGCGAAGGCGCGCGCGCTCTCGGGCGTATTCATCGATCTGCTCGAACCGATCGTCGGCGCTACCGACCTCCAGCTCGCCTCGCCGAGGGAGCCCGACGAGCGCGGGAGTCACGTCGCCCTGCGTCATCCCGACGCGGCAGCGCTCGTCGTGGAGCTCGAATCCCGCGGCGTGCTCGTCGACTTGCGAGAGCCGGACTTCATCCGCGCCGGGATCGCGCCGCTCTACTTGCGCTACGTGGACATCTTCGACGCGGCCGCGGCAGTCGCCGATACGATTCGCACCGACTCGGGGCCTCGCCCCCGCGCTTTGCGCTAGGAGAGCTCAGTCGAGCGGCGCGAACCGTGCGGTGAAGTGCCGCAGCTGCTTTGGCTCGTTCACGATTCCCAGCCCGCGAAGCTCGTGGGAACGTTTCGCGACCGCCTCGCAGACCTCGATCACGTAGTCGACGTGACTCTGGGTATAGGTCCGCCGCGGGATCGCCAGTCTGACGAGGTCCATCGCTGCGGGCCGTTCCGATCCGTCGGGCTGGCGACCGAACATCACTGTGCCGATCTCGCAGCTGCGGACACCACCTGTCTCGTACAGCGCCACTGCGAGCGACTGACCCGGGTACTCGAGCGGCCGGATGTGGGGTAGCAGCGCCCGAGCGTCGAGGTACACCGCGTGGCCGCCGATCGGCAAGACGACCGGAATGCCGACGTGGTCGAGCGCCTCGCCGAGGTACGCCGTCGAGCGGATGCGGTAACGCAGGTAGTCGTGGGAGACGGCCTCTTTGAGGCCCTGGGCGATCGCCTCGAGGTCACGCCCCGCGAGACCGCCGTAGGTCGGGAAGCCCTCGGTGAGGATGAGCATGTTGCGCGCCGCTTCGGCGAGCCGATCGTCGTTGCAGGCCAGCCACCCGCCGATGTTGCAGAGCGGGTCCTTCTTCGCGCTCATCGTCATGCCGTCGGCGAGCGACGCCATCTCCCGCACGATGTCCGCGACCGAACGATCCGCCTGGCCGACCTCTCGTTCCCGGATGAACCAAGCGTTCTCAGCGAATCGGCAGGCATCGAGGAACAGCGGCAGCCCGTACTCGTCGCAGACGGCGCGCACGGCGCGCAGGTTCTCCAGGCTCACCGGCTGCCCGCCGCCCGAGTTGTTCGTCACCGTCACCATCACGACCGGTACCGCGTCTTTTCCCCGATCCTCGATCAACGCCCGCAGCGCGGTGACGTCGACGTTGCCCTTGAATGGGTGGAGAGAACGCGGGTCGAGCCCCTCGGCGATCAGGAGATCAACCGCCTCGGCACCCGTGTACTCGACGTTTGCTCGCGTCGTGTCGAAGTGCGTGTTGTTCGGGACGACCTTTCCCGGTCCGCCGATGACCGAGAAGAGGATCTTTTCGGCCGCTCGTCCCTGGTGCGTCGGAATGAGATGGCGGAACGCGAAGAGCTCGTTCACGGCCGCACGAAAGATCTCCCAGGACGGGGAACCCGCATAGGACTCGTCGCCGTGTTGGATTGCCGACCACTGGTCGCGACTCATGGCGCCGGTCCCGGAGTCGGTGAGCAGATCGATCATCACCTTCGACGCCGGCAGGTTGAAGAGGTTGTAGCCGGCATCACGGATCGCGTGCGTGCGTTGGGCCACGGTCGTCATCTCGATCGGCTCCACGGCATGGATGCGGAACGGCTCGATGACGGTCTGGAACCCAGCAATCTCAGCTCGCACTTCATCCTCCGCGTTATCCGTTTGATCGCCGCGTTCCACCGGTCGGCGAGGAACGCGATCGGAGCCGCCGATCACCTGACGGCTCCCTTGGTCACTTCGCGTTCAGCGTCTTCGCGTACGCGACACCGATTCGGACCCATCGTTCGAGGTCGCGTTTGGTCCGCATCGCCGGTTCTCCGACCCGCAGCCAGCCATCCATCTCGCGGCCGCGCATAGCAAACCGGCGCACGCCCGAGCGGGAGGCGAGCTTGTCGGTTTCGTCGGGATCGACACGTAACAACAGCCCGCCTTGGCCACTCGCGGCGACCGCCATGTTGCCGTTGATCAAGAACGCAAGACCACCAAACATCTTCTTCTCGGTCAGTCCGCGCTCGTCTTGCAGGAGTTCCCGCAGCCGATTCGCCAGTTCCTCGTCGTAAGCCACGGCCCGGGATTCTCGCGCGCCTGGCTTCGCGGTCGTCTCTAGCTCCGACACCGACGGCATCGCCGCGCCAGGGCCGCCGCCTAGTGCGAAGCCACCGAGCGCGGGATGTGGTGTCGCCGCGCGAACGCGATCAGACCGAGGACAACGAAGACGACAACCGCACCGGGCAGCATTAGCGGTCCGAGCAGGACGATCCCAAGAGCGATGAGCCCAGCGAGCACGATGAACGCCCCCACGGCTGCACCTCCTTTCGGAGTTTCTCCAAAGCAGATCTTCGCCCCATCACCGCCAGCCCTCTAGGGTCACTCGTCACCTCTTACGTCCAGGGTCACTCGATTCGCCGCTTTCGACCCTCGCGCTCGGCGTCTTCGGCCATCGAATCGCTGCCCGTCGCACCAGACCGCCGCCTCCCGTTCTTGACTTCAACAGCGCTTCAACTCGTAGGCTCGCCGCATGGTCGAATCCCGAGCGGTCTTCACGGACGATGAACTTGCCTACCTGCAGAGTCAACGACTCGGACGGTTGGCGACCGTCGATGCCGATGGCGCGCCGCAAAACAACCCCGTTGGACTCCACGTCAACACAAACCTCGGAACGATCGACGTCATGGGATTCAACCTGAGTTCGTCGCGCAAATTCCACAACGTCCTTTCCAATCCCCACGTTGCGATGGTCGTCGATGACCTCGTCTCTGTCGATCCTTGGGTCGTACGCGGAATCGAGGTCCGAGGTGACGCGGAGGCCGTCGCCGACTCCGATCCTCCGGTGGAGCGGATGGGCCGTGAAGTCATCCGCATCCACCCGCGTCGAGTGATCAGTTGGGGAATCTCACCTGATCGAACCGGCATGAAGAGTCGAGCGGTCGGGCCGACGAGTTGAGTCGGGACTCGTAGCAGCCGGGCAACCAGCTACGCGTGGCCACTCCGATGCGGTTCCAGGCGTCGATCATGACGATCACCCCGACGAGGGCGGCGAGCCCAGTGAGGAATCGTGAACTGTATTCGCCTCACCTTCAAGTGATGTTCGCTAAGCGTCGACGCACTGACCACTTGGACTGACTCTAGAAAATTCGATGTCACCCTTGGGAGTTTGGATGTCACCGCTTGGAAACAATCTCGTCAGCGCTTGGAAAAACGGCGTCCCTTCCAAAGAAACCAGGTCGTAACTCGACATTACGAGCAACCGCTCGTCGCGCCGCAGCTCGGACAGGCGTAGCACGACCCGGCGCGCTGCATGAGGTTGCCGCACGCATAGCAAAACGGTGCGTCTTTCATCTCGAAGGACTCTTCGCGCACGCTCGGCACAGCCACCGAGTCTCCGCCGTCGCCGAAGCGCTCTTGCTCGCGCTTCGCGGCGTCGACGAATTCGACGTCCTCGAGGCCCGGCAGTGTCGGTTGCCTCCGCTCCCCCGTTGACAGGATGCCGAGCTCGACCCGCTCGTCGTAGGGGAGGTACTCGAGCGCCAATCGGCGGAAGATGAAGTCAACGAGGCTCGTCGCGATTCGCAGCTCCGGGTCATCGGTGATCCCTGCCGGCTCGAAGCGAATGTTCGTGTACTTCTTAATGAAGGTCGACAGCGGGACGCCGTGCTGGAGCCCGAGGCTGACCGCGATCGCGAACGCGTCCATCACGCCCGAAAGAGTCGAGCCCTGCTTCGACACCTTCAAGAACACCTCGCCGGGTCGTCCGTCTTCGTATTCGCCCACGGTCACGTAGCCATCGCAGTCGGCGACGCGGAAGGCGAACGTGTTCGACCGACGGTGCCGCGGCAGACGCTTGCGCGTCGTCGCCGGAGGAGCGGTGACGTGACCTGCAAGCTCCTCTTCGAGTTCAGCGATCCTCGCGTGGAGCTCGGTGACGCCAGTGGCCGAATCCGGAACCGCCGCCGACGTCTTCTTCGTCGTCGAGAGCGGTTGCGCGACCTTGCAGTTATCGCGGTAGACCGCTACCGCCTTCAACCCCATCTTCCACGCGTCGAGATGGAGCTGCTCCACCTCTTCGACCGTCGCCTGCTCGGGCATGTTCACGGTTTTGGAGATCGCACCCGAGATGAACGGTTGCACCGCGCTCATCATCTTCACGTGGCCGCGGTAGTGAATGACGTTGTCACCCATCGAGCACGCGAACACCGGCAGGTGCTCTGACTTCACGTGTGGAGCACCGAGGATCGACTTGTGCTCGTCGATGTAGGCCACGACGTCTGCGACTTCGGAATCGGAGTAGCCGAGATTTTGCAGAGCTCGTGGGATGGTCTGGTTGACGATCGACATTGTCCCGCCGCCGACGAGCTTCTTCGTCTTCACGAGACCGAGGTCCGGCTCGATCCCCGTCGTGTCGCAGTCCATCAAGAACGAAATCGTCCCCGTCGGCGCGAGAACTGTCGCTTGGGAGTTCCTCACTCCGAACGCGTCCGACAGCTCGACAGCCTGATCCCATGCATCGCGTAACGAGTCGAGCAGTTCCGTCGGCACGAGCGACGCGTCGATAGTTTCAAGCTCTGCACGATGCATCTTGATGACGTCGCGCATCGGTTCCGCGTTCTCGTGATAGCCCGCGAATGGGCCCATCCGCGACGCCATCCGGCCGGAAGTCGCGTAAGCGTGCCCTGTCATGAGCGCTGTGACGGCCGCAGAAACTCCGCGCGCCGCTTCGGAGTCGTACGGGAGGCCCAGCGCCATCAACATCGCGCCCAAGTTGGCGTAGCCGAGCCCGAGTTCTCTGAAGCGTCGCGTCGTTTCGCCGATCTTTTCGGTCGGATAGTCGGCGTTGCCAACGAGGATCTCTTGAGCCGTGAAAACGACCTCGACAGCTTGTTTGAATCCCTCGACGTCAAATCGTCCAGTTTCCTCGAGGAATTTTAGCAAATTTATGCTAGCTAAATTGCAGGCCGAATTTTCGAGATGAACATACTCTGAACAAGGGTTGGAGCCGGTGATTCGACCTGTATTTGGAGCTGTGTGCCAGCGATTAATGGTCGTGTCGAATTGCAGACCAGGGTCAGCGCATTCCCAAGCCGCCTCTGCTATCTCATGGAATAATTCTCGAGCAGAAATAGTCTCAATGGGCTGGCCTGTCGTGCGTGCGACCAGCGGCCACGGCTTATCCTTCACGACCGCATTCATAAATTCGTCGGACACGCGGACTGAGTTATTTGCATTCTGATACTGGATCGAGAAGCTGTCCTTCCCATCGAGATCCATGTCAAATCCGGCAGCTTCAAGCGCACGCGCCTTGCGTTCTTCACGCGCCTTACACCAGATGAATTCGCGGATGTCGGGGTGATCGGTGTCGAGGATCACCATCTTTGCCGCCCGACGCGTCTTGCCGCCGGACTTAATTGTCCCAGCAGAGGCGTCCGCACCGCGCATGAAGCTCACCGGACCTGACGCCGTGCCGCCACCGGCAAGGTGCTCTCTTGAGCTACGAATCCGCGAAAGGTTCACGCCTGACCCCGAACCACCTTTGAAGATCGTCCCTTCTTCGACGTACCAGTTGAGGATCGAGGGCATCGAGTCCTCGACGGCGAGGATGAAGCAGGCCGACGCCTGCTGGGGAACGCCCTTCACGCCGATGTTGAACCAGACCGGCGAGTTGAAGGCGGCCTTCTGTCGGACGATGAGGTGCTTCAGCTCGTCACGGAACGCCTCGGCCTCCTCGTCGTCTGAGAAGTAGCCATCGCGCGCCCCCCAATCGGCGATCGTGTCGGCGACGCGGTCGATCACCTGGCGCAGCGAGTGCTCCCGCTCGGGCGTGCCGAGCGTCCCGCGAAAGTATTTCTGGGCGAGGATGTTCGTCGCGTTCATCGACCAGTCGGCCGGCACTTCGACGTCGTGTTGCTCGAAGGCGACCTCTCCGGTGCGGTAGTCCGAGATCATCGAGTCGCGCCGTTCCCACTCGACCTCGTCGTAAGGATGACGGCCCTTCGTTGTGAAGTGGCGCTTGATGCCGATGCCGAGCCGCTCGTCCGCTACCGCCATTTCCTTTACCCCCTCGGTCCTGCCTCGTACGGCGCACCAGGCACGTCCGCGCGCCCACTGAGACACAACATGTAGTGGTTCATGGTCTCGTAGCCACTAGATAAGGCCACAATTACACCATCGTAGTTACGGCCGTGTCAACTATGACTTGCGGCGCCGAACACATCCGACGCTACCGAGCGGCTGTGTTGTTCAACCTCTTTCGGGCGACAGGACGCCGGCTTCGCCGGCCGCTTCGCCAATGAAGTCGACCGGATTCGAGGACGCGACGACTGCCCACGTCGCGCCCGCCGCGGCCAACCCACGCATCAGTGCGACCGCCCCCGGGAGCCGTTTCGGGAGCGGTCCCGCCC
>JBAVUF010000144.1:0-7861 GCA_049696635.1 Acidimicrobiales bacterium
GCGCGCGCACCCCGGGTCGCGCCGCCGTCCTTCCCCACGCCGACATGGACCGACACCGTCGGTCCGATCGCCCTCAGCTCGCCGACGGTCGCGAAAATCGATGGCGTCTCGGCCGTCGTCTTTGGGAGCGAGAGCGGGTACCTCTACGTCGTGAACGCGCTGACCGGTCGGAACCTGCCCGGTTGGCCCGAAGCCGTCGACATCGCGCCCGGCGTACCCACCGCCGTCGAGTCATCGCCGACGGTCGCGTACTTGGACGGGCCGAAGAACCCGCCGTCGATCATTGTCGGCGCCGGTTCGACGTACATCACCGACCAGGAGGGCGGCGTCATCGCGTTCAACGCCGACGGCACGGTTCGCTTCAAGTACCTCTCGCGCGCCGTGTTCAACGAATGGCCCGGCGCGCCCGGTGGGAAGTACCGCAACTCGGTCTTCTCGACACCGGCGGTCGGCGACCTCACCGGCAACGGCAAGCTCGACATCGTCTTCGGCTCGTACGACCACCGCTTGTACGCCGTCAACGCCGAAGGGGATCTGCTGCCCGGATTCCCGATCGACACGCAAGACACGATCTGGTCGTCGCCAGCGCTGTTCCACGTGCGAGGCAAGGCGGGTGCCGACGACATCTTCGTCGGCGGGGACGCATCGGGTGACCACAGCTGCTTCGGCGGCTTCATATACGACTTTGCGATCACGCGGAAGGGGCCGAAGACGATGTGGCGGCACTGCGAACAGCAGACGATCTGGTCGTCGCCGGCCGTCGGGATCATCAACTCCTCGGGGGCCCCGGCCGTCGTCGTCGGAACGGGCTTCGGTTGGAAGCCGCCGTACAAGCCAGGGACGAACCGCCTCTACGCGTACTACGCGGCAACAGGTCGGCGGGTGCCGGGATGGCCGGTGAAAACTGCGGGCCCGACCTTTGGCTCACCGGCAATCGGCGTCCTTTCCGGACAGACGACGCCGTCCGTGGTCGACACGTCATGGTGTCTCGGCTGTTCGCCGAGCAACAGCGAGTCGATGGTCTACGCGTGGAACGGGGCCGGAAAGCAGCTCTGGTCGCAGACGCTTTCTGGCCCGAACGACTTCGCATCGCCCGTCCTCGTCGACCTCACCGGATCCGGCGGCAACGACGTCCTCGTCGGCTCGTCGAACGGCCTCTACCCCCTCGACGGCGCAACCGGCGCATTCTTGTTCGGAACGAGCGAGGCCGACGCGATCAACACGGCATCCGTGCTGAACGCGGTCGCTGTCGCCTACGTCCCCGGGAGTGGCTCGGAATCTGGTTGGCACCTGTTTGAAACCTGCGGCGGACCACAGCAGGTGACAGCGACCGGAAGGCTCATCGACTATCCGCTCCCCGCGACACCCGGAACCGTCCCCCCCTGGCCGATGTGGCGGCAGGACCCGGCGCACCTTGGCGTCGCGACGTCGACGATCCCGCGCTCTAGGCGCTAACCAACGAGGTCAGCGGATCCTCGTGATGCTCGCCGCCGAGCGATCGATCACCTTGTCGATGAAGCCATAGTCGAGCGCCTCCTCGGCGGTGAACCACCGATCGCGGTCCGAGTCGGCCTCGATGCGCTCGATGGTCTGTCCGGTATGGAAGGCGATCCGCTCTGCCATCATCCGTTTCAGGTAGACGATCTGCTCCGCTTGGATGGCGATGTCGGCCGCCTGGCCCTGCATCTGCCCGCTCGGCTGGTGCATCAAGATGCGCGCGTGCGGCAGGGCGAAGCGCTTACCCGGCGTGCCCGCGCACAACAAGAACTGTCCCATCGACGCCGCCAGGCCGAGACAGATCGTCGCGACGTCGCAGTCGACGTACTGCATCGTGTCGTAGATGGCGAGACCGTCGGTGACCGACCCGCCGGGGGTATTGATGTAGAGCGAGATGTCCTTTTCGGGGTCTTCCGCCTCGAGCAGGAGCAGCTGCGCGCAGATCTGGTTGGCCGAGTTCTGATCGACCTGGGTGCCGAGGAAGATGATCCGCTCGCGCAGAAGACGTTGGTAGACGTCGGCGGCGGGGTCCGGTGACAGGGCGAGCGAGGCGACCGTCGGGTAGACGGAGGAGACAGAATCGTTCATACGACGAGGTTACCGGCCGCCGCCTCTTTCCCCGGGCTGATCACGATCGAAGCACTCGGGACCCTGCAGCGTGTCCCGCCGGGTCGTTGTGGGCTTACTCGAGCGAGGCGACAGGAGGCTCGCCGCGCTCGCCTCCGAAGCTCTCGCGACGATTGTGGAACGTCACAAACAAACGTTGCCGACTCGGAGGCTTCGAGCTTGTAATTTTCAGGAGGTCAAGGACGCTCGAGGAGTCGGCGTGACGGACCCCATACCGAAGCAGGTGCTCGAAGGCCTTGCGAACGTGCCACTTTTCTCCGCCTGCAACAAACAAGAGCTGAGGCGCGTCGCTCGACTCGGAACCCAGACCCTCGTCCCCGACAAGAGGGTTCTAGTCGAGCAAGGCGGGCCCGGGTTCGAGTTCTGCCTCATCTTGGAGGGCAAGGTCCGCTGCCTCATTGACGGCAAGATCGTCGCCACTCTCGGCGCGCCCGACTTCTTCGGCGAGATGGCTCTCATCGATCGCGGGCCGAGAGTCGCGACCATCGTCGCGGAGGGCCCAGTAAAGCTTCTCGTGTTCGACGCCCGCGAGTTCTCCACACTGCTCGACTCCGCACCGACGATCGCGAGGAAAGTCCTGCAATCGTTCGCTGCCCGGGTGCGGGCGAACGCCTCTGTCCAGCACTGACGGGTGCCCACCTGAGCGCGCCAATTGAATTCCGTCGAGCCCCAGTTACAACGCCGGCGTCACGAACGACGGCTTCATCGCTTCCGTGCGGGGTGCGCAGACAGCGGCATCGTTCCGCAGCCCACCAAGAGACCGCCTGACGTCGCTTCGTGAGAGGCTTTCATCAGGCGGGTGTGGCGGAATTGGCAGACGCGCCGGGTTTAGGTCCCGGTCCCTTCGGGGGTGGAGGTTCGACTCCTCTCGCCCGCACACATCATTGACCTCGAATGCGAGGGGGCGGTACCGCCAACCCGGCAGCGAGGATCCCGCTCGGATTGCGTTCCTAGGACTCCAGCCGGACGATGTCGGCGAGCCAGGCTTCGGCGGTGGGGGTTCCGAAGCCTGAGTTGATCTCGAAGCGGTCGCGGTCGAGTGAGTCGATGCGCCAGCCAGAGCCGAACGCAGCGCGCAGCTCGTCCTCGGAAACGCGGCGAGGGCCCCAGACGCCGGGCTGACGCTCGTTAAAGCACATGAGGAAAAGATGGCCACCCGGACGGAGCACGGCGTTGACGGCGGTGACGTATCGGGCGCGGGCGGCGTCGTCGAAGACGTGGAACAGCCCGCTGTCGACGATCGTGTCGAAGGACTCACCGAGTGAGTCGAGGTGTAGCGCATCAAGCACCTGGAACCGCGTGTCAACACCGCGCTCAGCGGCCTTACCGCGCGCGATCTCGATGGCCCGCGGGGAGACGTCGACTCCGAGGGCGTGAGCACCGTGTCGAGCCGCAAGGATCGTCTGCTCGCCGGTGCCGCAGCCGGCGTCCAGGAGTGAGCCGCTGAGCGCGCCGGCATCGGCGAGGCGGACAAAGGCGACCTGCGGACGACCAATGTCCCAGGGCGGCGGCGGGCCCGCGTAAGAGCCGTCCCAGTCGTGAGCAGATTCGGTTGTGGTCATGTGCGCATTCTCTACCGTTGGATGGGCACCATGAGCGCTGGACAAGCGCGCTGTTGGCTCGGGTGTTGTGGACGACCTTCGGCGCCCGCTGGTCGCGCGAGAACCGCCGGTCCCGGACTGCGCGACGAAGGCGAACCGATCATGGCCCGCCGCCCGGCGCGAGCAAATGACAAGCCCTCGTGGCCGCTTTGAACTGGGGAGAGTTCGGGCCGCCCCGAGGAAAGGACTGGGTGAGGCCGCCGTCGTGCTCGACTGGTTCCGGCATGTTCGGGAGCCCGTGTTGACGCAAGCACTGGGTCCACTTCAACGCTTGGGTGAGCAATTGCTGCAGCTCCGCCGCGGTCAGGTTCCCGCCGTTCGGGAGGAGGTGCGTGCACTCCTTGTTCGCCGAGTTGTACTGCGGCGAGATGGTGTCGACCTTTTGGCCGTTGATTTCGCCCCGTTCGGAAAAGAAGTCCCCTTGCTGGTCGGATCTGGGAAATTCGGTACGCCGTGGGAGCGCATGCACTCTGAATAGGCGACGGTTTTCGCGTAGTCAGCGGTGCTGATCGTGCCCTGTGTCACCGACGCTGGGGTCGTCGTCGTGGTCGTCGAGCCGACACTCGCGACTCCCGGTGACGCGGAGCCGTTTCCGCAGGCGGCAAAGAGCATCGCCACCTCGGCAAGCGCGAGCCCGACTCCAGCGGCATCCAGCCTCTTGGTTTGAGCGGTTCGCATCTTGCCCGGTTCTGGAACCCTCGCTTCATCGTTCCTGGCTGACGTTGTACGCCGAAACCGGTTGCGTCGCGGTTACGAGACCGCAGACCTGCCGTCCCACGGACTCCTCTCACCCGCACGAGCGACACGAGAACAAGCGTCTCGCGTTCCCCGCTCAATCCACCCTTGCTATGTGGGTCGTCTTCCGGACGCACAACATGTTGTCCAAGCAAAGCTGCGCTGCAGCTTTGTGGGTTCGGCGTCGCCCGACGGAGTTCCTTGTCCCGGCATGCCGAAAGGATCTCCCGCTATGTCATTTCGTTCCAGGCAGCGGTCCGCACGATAAAGATTGCCGACGCGAAGAGCACATCCCTCGGGTACGGCTTCGAACTAGAACGACTCGCAACGCAGCAGAGAAAAATCGACGAATCCGACAAAGGAGCGCAGATGACCGTGGTCGCGATCCACATCGGCGAAACGGCAGGCGGTCCGCTACGTGCGGTTACGACGGTCCGCGCGCTTGCTGGGAAGGGTCTCGTCGGCGATCGCCACTTCCACCGCGACGGCGCCGAGGAGGGACAAGCGCTCACGCTCGTCGAAGAGGAAAACGTGAACGGTGCTCATCTGTCCGAGGGTTCGACGCGCAGGCAATTGACCGTCCGGGGGGTTCGGCTGAACGACCTCATTGGCAAGCGGTTTCGCGTCGGAGACGTCGAGTGTTTCGGCGTCGAGCTATGTGAGCCGTGCGGCCATCTTCAAAGCCTGACCCGGCCCGGCATCGTCAAAGAGCTCCAACACCAAGCCGGAATCAACGCCGACATCCTTGCCGATGGAGCGATCTCAATCGGTGACGCGATCGTCAAAATCGAAAACGAGTAGCGGTCGTCGACACATCCGGGCAGTCGAAAAGCGGTGACTTCCGCTCCCATCTGACTACTGACTTCCCTAACCGGAAGGCGGTGCTGGCTCCTCCCAGGCGTTTTGACGCATGAAGCGGTTGCACAGCGGTTGCCAACGAGAGGACAAGCAAAAGGGCTGGTAGATCGGGTCTCTCCTCAGCGCGCCAGATCTGAAGTCATTCGTCCGCGAGCGGCGCTCGGCGCGCGCGTTTCACCTCACCCCGCTTGCGCTTTTCTTCCAGTCGCCGCCTGCGGGACGATTCCGTCGGCACCGTCGGTCTCCGACGGCGCTCGACCTTGGTTGCATCGGCGAGGCGAGACCGCAGCCGCTCGAAGGCGAGTTCACGATTGCGTGCCTGCGAACGCGTATCGGACGCGACAACGCGAACAACCGGACCGAGTCGCTCGACGATGCGAGCACGCTGACGTGGTCCGAGCGATTTCGACGCAAACACATCGAAGACGAGCTCGACGCGCGTGTTCGCCGTATTCGCGTGCTGACCGCCAGGTCCGCCGCTGCCGCTGAATCGCCATTCGAGCTCCTCGAGAGGAATCCGGATCGTTCGGCTCACGTGCAGCACGTCTGCGTCGGCGTTCATGACGCCATGATCACCGTTAACCGCTCGCCTGGTCGAAGGGGTCGATTGGGCTATTCGTCCTCTTCGAGCTTCTCGGGGTCGTCGAGCAAGGCATCCGCCTCGATCGCCTCTACAACGTCGATCGACCCGACCTCGTCGTCGACCTCATCGTCGAAATCAATCTCGCTGTCTTGGGAGGCGACGTCGGCCGCGTCTTCGGGCGTCAGCGGATCGGACTGCTCGATGACCGGGATGTCCTCGCCCTCGTCGTCCACGTCGTCGAACTCGTTATTCGTCATTGGCTCCGTCTCCTTGACGCAGTTTCGCCAACGTCGCTTCGGCGCCCGCGCTACCGCAAGTCTCGCCGATCGGGGGCGGTTTCGACTTCTAGAGATCGCCGGTCGCCGAAATGACCGCTGCAGCGAACTCATCGATGTCGTCCTCGGTGGTATCGAAGGCCGTCATCCAGCGCACCTCACCCGTCTCATCGTCCCAGACGTAAAAGTGGAACTTCGACTGCAAGACCGAGGTCACCGCAGGATCGAGCACCGCGAAAACCGCGTTCGCCTCGACGGGCCGACTGATCGACACCCCTTCAACACCGGTGAGCGTCTCGGCGAGGCGACGCGCCATCGCGTTCGCGTGCCGCGCGCTCTCGAGCCAGAGACCGTCCTCCAAGAGGGCGACGAGCTGACAAGAAACAAAGCGCATCTTCGACGAAAGCTGCATCGACGACTTTCGCAAATGATCGAGTCCGCGCACGGCTGTCGGATCCAGGACGACGACGACCTCGCCGAGCACGAGACCGTTCTTCGTTCCCCCGAACGAAACCACATCGATGCCGACTTCAGTAGTGAACTCCTGGAACCCGAGGCCGAGCGTTGAAGCCGCGTTCGCGAGACGAGCACCGTCGACATGCACCCGCATTCCGACGTTGTGCGCACGCTCGCTAATCGTCACGAGTTCGTCGGGCGTGTAGCACGTGCCGAGCTCGGTCGTCTGCGTCAAGGAAACGACACGCGGCGCTGCTCGGTGCGGGTTGTCCCACCCGAAGGCTTCCTCCATGATCGCCTCGGCCCGGAGCTTGCCGTCCGGCGACTCGATCGGGATCAGCTTGATCCCGGCCATTCGCTCCGCGGCCCCGCATTCGTCGGTGTTGAGATGTGACGATTTGGCGCAGATCACGGACTCCCAGCGATCCGTCATCGCCTGCAAGCTGACGACATTCGCGCCCGTCCCGTTGAAGACCGGATACGCCTGCGCATTCTCACCGAAGTGATGACGGATGAGCTCGCGTAGCCGGTCGGTATAGACATCGTCGCCGTAGGAGGGCTGGTGTCCACCGTTCGCGGCGACCATCGCCTCGAGGACTTGCGGGTGCGTACCCGCACAGTTGTCGCTCGCGAAAGAGCGCTGTCCCGGATCGTGCAGAGGCGTGAAGGGGGCCACCGGCCGAGGTTAGCGAGACCGGTCGGTGGTCAAAATCCGATCCTCCGCCGCTATGGATCTAACGCGGCGCGAGCGGGTCCGACTTCCTCGCGGTGCCGTTCGCATGGTTGAGCCTTGCTGGTCGGCCCTCAAGGCTTGGCGAAGCTCTCGAGGTCCTCGACCACGGCGCGCGAGTCCTCGAAAAGACTCGCGTAGCCGCTTTGGGCGAACATCACGACGGTGGCATGAGGAAGGAAGGCGCCGAGCGTCTGGGCGTTCGTCTCCGGGACGACGATGTCTTGACCGCCCTGGAAGATGAGCGTGGGGATTCCCACGCTGCTGAGGTCCTTCGCGACAGCGTCGGAGCGGTATCCGTCGGCCACGACTTCAGCCTCGTGCACCACGGCTGCAGCCGTCATCACATCGGCTGTCACCTTCGATGTGTCGGCAAGCCACGTCGCTCGCGCCGCGTCGGCATCGATCGGGAATTCGACGTACGAAAGCTCGGTCGGCGTCACTAGCGGGGAAGCGAGCGCGGCGGCGGCCGCGCGGCCCGGCTGGGTCGCCACCGAAC
>JBAVUF010000145.1:0-11842 GCA_049696635.1 Acidimicrobiales bacterium
GCGGTACGGCGCGCGGTGCGCGGCGCGGAGCGGCTAGCCGGCACGCTCGCCCGTGACCGTCATCTCGCCGAGCTGTTCTGTGAGCTCGCGACACTGCGCGTCGACCAAACGCTGCTGAAAGATGTCGCGTCACTGCGCTGGCAAGGCCCGACGACTGAGTTCGAAGAGATCTGGCGGAAGTTCCGCGACCCTTCTCTTGCAAAACGCGCCGCCGCGCTGGCGAGCGGCTGAGAAAACGCTCAGGCCGACGATCCGAAGACCTCTTGCAGCTCGGTCGGAACCGGAGTGTCGAGCTGGTCGTAGGTGCACGAAGAGGGCGTCCGGTCCGGACGCCAACGGATGAAGCTCGTGGCATGGCGGAAACGGTCGCCCTGGAGGTGGTCGTAGGCGACCTCGGCGACGAGCTCTGTTCGCAGTGGCTCCCAGCTCAGGTCCTTGCCCGCATTCCAGCGGCTCGGTCCACCGGGGACGCGCCCGTCGGGCACCCCTTCACGCAGCCACACGTGGTGCACGTCGGCGTCTTTCCGGTAAGGATCGAGCAGCTCGGCGAACTCCTTCCTGCGGGCGGTGCTGAATCCGGAGGCGACCCCCACGTGGTGAAGGAGCCCAGTTTCGTCGAACAGGCCGAGCAGCAGCGATCCGACGCCCCCGCCGTCTTTGTGCCAGCGGAAACCGCCGACGACGCAGTCCGCGGTCCGCTCGTGCTTCACCTTCAACATCACCCGCTTGTCGGGTTCGTAGCGCAGCTCTCCGGATTTCACGATGACGCCGTCGAGCCCCGCCCCTTCAAAACGGTTGAACCAATCGCGGGCGACCTCGGGACTCGTCGTAACCGGCGTCACGTGGATCGGAGGTTTCGCGCGCTTGAGCGCTTTTTCAAGGGCCGCCCGCCTCGAAACGTACGGCTCGTCACGGAGATCGGCGTCGCCGAGAGCTAGTAGGTCGAAGGCGACCAACGAGGCGGGTGTGGTCTCCGAAAGCAGCTTGATCCGCGACGCCGCAGGGTGGATCCGTTGTGTGAGCGCGTCGAAGTCGAGGCCGACGGTCCCGGCGATCACGATCTCGCCGTCGAGAACGCAGCGGTCGGGAATGTTCTTCTTCAGCGCCGCGACGAGCTCGGGGAAATACCTGGTGAGCGGCTTTTCGTTGCGGCTGCCGAGGGTGACGTCGTCACCGTCGCGAAAGACGATGCAGCGGAAACCGTCCCACTTCGGCTCGTAAAAGAGGCCCTTTCCTTCGACGAGATCGCGGGAGAGCTTGGAAAGCATCGGCGCGACGGGCGGAACCACCGGGAGCGCCACCGCCAAAGCGTACGACAGCGGCAAATGACGATCGAAATGTCAGGCGGCGTGACCCGCCGTCCAGGCAAGCAACGCATCCATCGGCCGGGTGTTCACGATCCGGTTCGCCGGAACCCCCGCGTTGGCGGCTAGCTCGCAGCCGTTCGATTGCCATTCGAGCTGCCCCGGCGCGTGGGCGTCGGTGTCGACGACGAAATCACAGTCGAGCGAAAGCGCCAGTTCGAGCAGCTCTGGAGGGGGATCGAGGCGCTCGGGCCGCGAGTTGATCTCGACGGCCGTGCCCGTCGCCGCGCACGCGGTGAAGACTGCCTCGGCATCGAAGTTCGAGGGCGGTCGGCCGCGTCCAGACAGGAGCCGACCGGTGCAGTGCCCGAGGACGTCCGAGTGCGGGTTCGCAATCGCGGCGAGCATCCGCTTGGTCATGGGCGCGCTCTCCATCCGCAGCTTCGAGTGGACGCTCGCGACCACGACGTCGAGTTCGGCGAGCAACTCCTCGGATTGGTCGAGCGAGCCGTCATCCAAGATGTCGACCTCGATGCCGGTGAGGATCCGGAACGGCGCGAGCTCGACGTTCAGCTCGGCGACGAGATCGAGCTGCTCGCGCAGCCGCGCGGCGCTCAGCCCGTGAGCGATCGTCAAGCGAGGGCTGTGATCGGTGAGTGCCCAGCACGAATGCCCGAGATCCCTTGCGGTCTCGGCCATTTCGCGGATCGGGCTGCCGCCGTCGGACCAGTCGGAGTGGCTGTGGCAGTCACCTTGAAGCAGATCGCGCAATGCCCGAGCGGCGGCGGAGATCGCGGGCAGTGGCCGCGATTCGAGTTGCTCGAGGTACTCCGGCGTCCTACCGGCGAGCGCCGAGGCGATGACCTTGGCGCTCGTTGCTCCGACGCGGGGGATCTCGATGAGCTGTCGAAGGGACATCTTCTCGAGATCGCCGAGCGGGATCGCGTCGATAGCCGCTGCGGCGTTGCGGAACGCCCGCACCTTGTAGGCCTCCGCTCCGTCACGCTCGAGCAGGTACGCGATGCAGCGGAGCGCGACTCGCGGATCCACGGTTAGGAGCGTCGCGCCCTGCTCGGCGCGACGCGCGCCGGCTCATCAGGTTGCTTCGGGTACTGCGGTGGCCAGGGCGCGTCGTGCAACCCGTTTGCCGTGTCGCGCGCGGCGAGGTCCAAGAGCGGTTGGAGGGACTGGGGATGATCGGCGATCTGCGACCACGGGTCTCCCCGCTTCGTGAGCAGCCCAGGCACCGTCCGGATCGTCAGCGCGTCCGGCTCAATGGCGTCGACCTCGTCCCAGGTGATCGGCGTCGAGACCTGGCCGCCGACTCGGGGTCGGGCGAACCACGCGCCGAAGACGGTTTTATGCGGCGCGTTCTGGTTGAAGTCGACGAAGACCCGCTGTCCGCGCTCCTCTTTCCACCAGTTGGCGGTGATCTCGTCCGGATGACGACGCTCGAGCTCGCGTGCGAGCGCAACGGCTCCCGCTCGCACCTCGTAGCTGTCCCAGCGCGGCTCGAGCCTGACGTAAACGTGGAGGCCCCGATTTCCTGTCGTCTTCGGATAACCGGCGACACCGAACTCGCCGAGCAGTTCGTGCACGTATCGGGCAGCGATGCGGACGTCGTCGAACGAGACGCCAGGCTGAGGATCGAGATCGATGCGGAGTTCGTCCGCGTGCGCCGGATCGTCGGCTCGATACGGCCAGAGGTGCAAGCCGATACAGCCGAGATTCACGGCCCATACGACGTGCGCGATGTCCGCGACGACGAGCGCGTTCGACAACGTGCCGTTCGGGGTGTTGACGACGGTGGTCGCGAGCCACTCCGGAGCACCGGAGGGGACGCGCTTTTGGAAAAAGGACTTCCCGCCGGCGCCGTCGGGGAATCGCTCCAACAGTGCGGGACGGCCCTGAGCGGTGTTCAAGAGCGCGGTCGCGACCTCGAGGTAGTAAGAGACGAGCTCGAATTTCGTGGCGCCGAGCTCAGGGAAGTAGATCTTGTCCGGACTCGAGATTTCGATCGTGTGACCGGCAGCCTCGACGACTCGGGCGTTGTTCGTTACCACGCCGCAACGATAGGGGGTTGTTCTGTTTCTGGCTGACGCCTCGCCACGACGTGTACCTCGCAGCGCGTGCTTGGAGCGTCAGACGCGCTTTTCGGACGGCAGGTAATCGCGTCGCGGGCTGCCCGTGTAGAGCTGGCGCGGCCGCACGAGCTTTTCGTTCGCGTTCAGCATCTCGTTCCAGTGCGCGAGCCAGCCTGCCGTACGCGGGATCGCGAACAGCACGGTAAACATCTGTACCGGGAATCCCATCGCCTGGTAGATGAGACCGGAATAGAAGTCGACATTCGGGTAGAGCTTGCGCGAGATGAAGTAGTCGTCTGCGAGCGCGACCTCTTCGAGCTTCAACGCGATGTCGAGCAACGGATTCTTGCCGGTCACTTCGAAGACGTCGTAGGCGGTTTTGCGGACGATCCTCGCCCGCGGGTCGTAGTTCTTGTAGACGCGGTGCCCGAACCCCTGCAGACGACCGTGGCCCTCCTTCACCGAGCGCACGAACGGCTCGACGTCGTCCAACGTGCCAATCTCGGCGAGCATGCGGACGACGGCTTCGTTCGCACCTCCGTGGCGCGGTCCGTACAGCGCCGCGCAGGCAGCCGCGCACGCCGAGAACGGATCGGCGTGGGCGGAACCGACGGTGCGCATCGCTGTCGTCGAACAGTTCTGTTCGTGATCGGCGTGCAGGATGAACAGTGTCTCCATCGCCCGCGCCAACACGGGGTCCGGCCGATAGGCCGGTTCACCGATCTTCCACATCATCGAGAGGAAGTTCTCGGGGAAGCTGAGGTCGTTATCGGGATAGACGAAGGGCTGTCCGAGCGAGAAGCGATATGCAGCCGCTGCGAGCGTTGGCATCTTCGCGATCAGACGCACGATCTGCACGTGGCGGTTGTCGGCGTCGAAGATCTCCTTCGCTTCGGGGTAGAAGGTCGAGAGGGCGGCGACGGAGGATACGAGCATCCCCATCGGATGGGCGTCGTAGTGGAAGCCCTCCAAGAAGCGCTTGCGCATGTTCTCGTGGATGAAGGTGTGGTGGGTGATCTCGTCGACCCAACGGGTCAACTCGTCGTCGGTCGGAAGCTCGCCGTTCAAGAGCAAGTACGCGACCTCGAGGAACGTCGAGTTATCGGCGAGCTGTTCGATCGGGTAGCCGCGATACTGGAGAATGCCCTCATCCCCGTCGATGTAGGTGATGCCGCTCTCGCATTCGGCAGTTGCGGAGAACCCCGGGTCGTAGAACCAGATTCCCGGGACCAGCTTCGAGAACTCGGAGGAGGCGATCCCCCCGTCGATGATCGGGATTTCGACCGACTCGCCGCTCCGGTTGTCGGTGATGGTGACCGAATCCGCCACGACGCGCTCCTTCGCTCTTGGCATCTCCCCCTCAGGGCAGCCTACGACCGACCTTCGGACGTCGGACAGTCGTCGCCGCCCGCTCGTACGGTTAGGCGCCGACCTGTGCCGGGTGACCGACGTCAGGAGCGACTTGGTCGTCCCGCTCGCGCGCCTGGGCGTGCTTGCTCTCGTCGACAAAGACGTATCGCCCTCCACGTAGCCACGACGCCCAGGCGGCGACGAGACAGGCGATCGCCGAGAAGGTGAAGGCCTCGCGCAGGCCGCTCTTGAACGGCGCCGCGATCAAAGACGGGAAAAAGGATCTCGACGTGAGCACCGACGCGTTCGGGAGGTGTGCGATCGTGCCCGCGCCGAGCACGTGGGTGAGCGGGTTGATCCCCAAGAACGCCGCGAACAGCACCGAGACCGGCGGCAGGTGGGCGAGGCGCTCAGCCTGCGAATGGGGAAGGCCGGCGGACGTCAAGCCGTGAGTCAGCGAGGCCGGCAGGCTCCCCGCCAGACCGACGATGAGCAAGGTGAAGAAAATGCCGATCGAAAGCACCTGCGCGGCGTTCTGGAACGTCGAGTTCATCCCGCCGCCGGCGCCGCGGTGCTGTGGCGGCAGGCTGTTCATCACCGCGGCGCGATTGGGCGATGCGAACGTCCCCATCGCGATGCCGTTCACGAACAACAGCGCAGCGAAGACTGGATAGGAGAAATCCACCGGCAGGAACATCAATAAGACGTACGCCGCCGCCGAGAGGATCATGCCTCCCGTCGCGAACGGCCGTGCACCGAAGCGGTCCGAGAGCGCACCCGACAACGGCCCGGAGATCAAGAACCCGCCGGTCAATGGCAACATGTAGATCCCCGCCCACAGCGGCGTCTGCGAGAACGAGTACCCGTGCTCGGGCAGCCAGATGCCTTGCAGCCAGATGATCAGGATGAACATCAAGCCACCACGCGCGATCGCGCTGAGCAGCGTCGAGAATGTGCCTGCCGCGAAGGCACGGATACGGAAGAGCGCGAGGCGGAACATCGGGTATTCAACGGAGTTCTCGATAACGACGAACGCGATCAAAAACGCGATGCCGACGGATAGCTCGGTGAGCACGGGGATGCTCGTCCAGCCGGTCGTCGAGTTACCGGACGGCTCGATTCCGTAGGTGATCCCGATCATCAACAAGACGAGTCCGACCGCGAAGGTGAGGTTGCCCACCCAGTCGATCGGCGCGCGACGACGGACGCTGCGCTCTTCGAGCTTCAAGTACGCCCACACCGTGCCGAAGATCCCGAAGGGAACCGAGATGAAAAAGATCAGTCGCCAGTCGATCGGCGCGAGCAGCCCGCCCAACACGAGCCCGATGAAGACCCCGGATATGCCGGCGATGTTCTGGATCCCGAGCGCAAGGCCGCGCTGGTCTTCGGGGAAAGCGTCGGTGAGGATCGCCGGTGACTGCGCGACGAGCAAAGCCGCGCCGACTCCTTGGAAGACCCGCATGACGACGAGCCACAGTGCGCCCGCGCTTCCCGACATCCAATCGATGGCGAGCAACAGCGAAAAGGCCGTGTAAACAACGAAGCCGAGGTTGTAGAGCCGGACCCTGCCGTAAAGGTCGCCGAGCCGTCCGAAGTTCACGACGAGAACGCTCGTAACGATGAGGAAACCGAGGATCATCCACAACAGGTAAGAGCTGTTCCCCGGGTCGAGCGGGTCGAGGTGGATCCCGCGGAAGATGTCTGGCATCGCGATGAGAACGATCGACGCGTCGAGGGTCGCCATCAGCGTGCCGAGCGTCGTGTTGAACAGGGCGACCCATTTGTAGCGGTCGTTCGACGTCGCAGATGGGAGGGCAGAAGGCACCGGCAACAGCTTATCGCTTCTAATTAGTTTTGCTAACTGTCGCTGCCCTTGGATCACCCGCCAGGCGAATCATCCTCGGGTCGATCGACCTTCCATCCCGCCGAGGAAGTTCGGCGGGCCTCGTAGAAGACACAGCCGTCGGGGCAGGCAAAAGGCATCTGCAGGTTCGCTCCCAGCCGGCATCGCTCGAGCCGTTCGTTCGACCGCACGGTCTGCATTACGTAGTGACGGCAGTCGTCGTGTACAGCCATCTCTTCAGTCCCCTGCGCGGGTTCGATTTAGCTCCCCGGACGATCGCGCAGGTAGCGCTCGATCTCTTCGGTGAGGCGCTCCGGCGAGATCTCGGGGGTCGGGGACTCGTCCGCCATTTCGACACGCTGGACAAAGCTGGCCACGTTTTCGTCGTTCGCGACGACGTCGTCAAGCAACTGTTCGTACTCGACTGCTCGGCGGGCGAGTCCGGCGAGATCCGCCGGCCGCCCGGTGATTCGGGCCGCGGTTTCGGCAAGGGCCAGAGCGGGCTTCGCGGCGATGGTGGCCGAGTACACCGGAACGCTCGCCCAGATGGACGTCGCCGGGATTCCGACTTCGTCGAGCGCGCTCTGCAACACCGCGAGGATCCCGGTCGGTCCTTCGTAGAAGGAAGCGGCGAGTCCCCCCGAAGCGAGTTCGTCCGGGTCGCTCGAGGTTGCGGACAACGTCACTGGCCCGCGGTGGGTCACTTCGCCCAAGTACGCGCCAAGAAAGATCGCCCGCGATACCTCAAGTTCGAGCGCGAGCTCGACGAAGGCTTCGCAGTAGCTCTTCCAATGCGTTTGGGGCTCCGGTCCGCTCGCGACGACGACATCGACGGCGCCAGGCGCGACCGCAAAGGTCGTCGACGGCCAGGTGATCGAGCGCACTTCGCCGTCGACGACGTTGACCTCCGGGCGAACCTCGGTGAAGTCGAAGAAATCCTCAGGATCGATGTCGCAAAACGCCGTCGCCTTCCAAGCGCGTGCGAGCCGGTCGAGCGCCGACGAGGCAGCCTCACCGGCGTCGTTCCATCCCTCGAAGGCGCCGATCAGCACCGGACGCCCGATCCCGAACTGTTCTCGTAGCGAGAGCGAACGGTCGCGGCGCGGGAGAGACCGGAAGCGGAAGGGATGGAGGTTGTCGTTGTCGTCGCTGTCGAAGCGCAAGCGATCTCCTTCGTCCGATGCGAGCCTATCGGCGAACGCGGCAGATTCGGGGTCGTCCGGCGGCCTCGATACGCTCGGTCTATGCCGCCAGCTGTCGTCGTCGAGGAGATCACAGAGCCGACCCCCGAGGTCCACGCGTCGCTGAGCGGCCTGCTTTCGCACTTGTCGAACACCGAACCGCCGGATTTGAACGAACTCACGTCACTCGCCCGCTCCCCCGCAATCACGTTGCTCGGTGCGCGCGTCGACGATCGGATGGTCGGAACCCTCACCTTGGCGGTGTTCCCGTTGCTCACCGGGACGCGCGCTTGGATCGAAGACGTCGTCGTCGAGACTGAATCCCGCGGCCGCGGGGTGGCGACGGCTCTCGTCGAGGAGGCGCTTCGCAGGGCGGAGCGCATCGGATGCCGCACGGTCGATTTGACCTCACGCCCATCAAGGGTCGAGGCGAATCGATTGTACGAAAAGCTCGGTTTCGAGCGACGCGAGACGAACGTGTACCGCAAGAAACTGCTCGGCTGAAAAGAGGAGTGGAGCGGCTTATTCGCCGCGCGGTGCGCGAGCGAGATTGCCCGAGCGAAAGCCTTCGAGATCCAAGGTGACGTAGCGGTACCCGGCATTTCGGACCGCGGCGACAAGTTCTTTTCTGCGCTCCAAAGCGGTGCTGAGTTCTTCGAGTTCGAGTTCGATGCGGGCGCTATCGCCGTAATGGCGCACCCGCACCTGCGCGAATCCGAGCGCGTGCAACGCCTCCTCCGCGGCCTCGACGCGCGCGAGCGTCGCAATCGTTACCGGAGTGCCGTGCGGGACGCGGGATGCGAGGCACGCGGCGGCGGGTTTGTCCCACGTTCGCAAGCCAAGCCTTTGAGAAAGCTCGCGCACCTCGGCCTTTGTGAATCCGGCGTCGACAAGCGGGAAAACCGCGCCGCGCTCGCGAGCGGCGCGTTGTCCGGGTCGTATCTCGGAAAGATCGTCGACGTTCACTCCCAAGGCGACGACCGCCGATTCCTTTTGCGCCGGAGCTTCCAACACGTCCATAAGTTCGCGTTTGCAGTGGTAGCAGCGAGCGGAATCGTTGCGGACGTAGGCCTCGTCTTCGAGTTCGCGCGTTTCAACGACGAGGTGGCGCAAGGACCATTCCCTCGCGAGCGCGCGGGTGTGCGCCAGCTCTTCTCTCGGCAGCGACGGCGACGACGCGGTGACGCAGAGCACCCGATCTGGACCTAGGGCGCGGTTCGCCACGTACGCGAGAAGAGCGGAGTCCGCCCCACCCGAGAACGCGACGACGACGCGCCCGTGCCTTGCGACCTGGAATTCCAGACGCTCGAGCGCCGGAGCGAATTCGTCCGCGATGGCGGTCATGTCAATCGCGACGGGTGATACCAGCGAGGATGTCGGTTGCATCACCGATCGTTCCGGTGAGGAACGGCCCGAATTCTGCAAAGCGCGCCGATGCCTCGTCGAAGCGCATCGTGTAGACACACTCCTTCAAGTCTTCGAAGCTGCGACAAAACAGCGTCACGCCCCACTCCCAGTCGTCGAGACCGGTGGACCCCGTCACGAGCTGGAGGACGCGACCGCGGAACTTTCGTCCGGTCGTTCCGTGACCGATCATCAACCGCAGGCGGTCCTCGTAGTCGAGCCGGTACCAGTTCTCCTGTTCGCCGCGGCGCTTCGACATCGGGTAGAAGCAGAAGACCTCGAGCCCCTCCGGAGGCAGGACGGGACGCAGGCGAGCGCGTTTCATCGCCTCTGGTGCGCCACTCGCGTACTCGGAGACCTCGGTGAGCGACACATAGGACCACTCGAGTGACAGACCCGCATGGACGAGTTCGTTCTGGAGCTGACGGAGCCGGTGAAACGACGGACCAAGCCCGACGACCGCGAAGTCGGCCTTGTGGCCGAGGATCTCGGCGGCGAACGCCTGGTGGCCATCGGATTCGCATGCCTTGATCGCCGAGGCGACCGCCCCGGAATCGACGTCATCGGCGACAGCGAAAAAAAGGTGGAGAACCGCCCACCCGTCGCTTGCTTCGGGATCGACCTCGTCGACCTGGGCGGGCGCCTCAGTCACGGGGTCATCGTAGGACCGCGGACGAAGTCCGAATTCGTGACGCGAAAAAGCGGGGCGCATGGCGCCCCGCTTTTTCGTCAAGCGCTGTGATTTAGAAGTCGTCCATCCCGCCGCCCGGCGGCATGGCCGGACCCTTATCCTCCGGCTTGTCGACGACGACTGCTTCGGTCGTCAAAAACAGCGCCGCGATCGACGCCGCGTTCTGCAGCGCGGAGCGCGTCACCTTCGTCGCGTCGATGACACCGGCCTTGAAGAGGTCCTCGTAGTCGCCCGACTCGGCATTGAGACCGTCGGAAAGGCCCTTCAAGCCCCGCACCTTATCGATCACGACGCCGCCTTCGAGACCGGCGTTCGTCGCGATCTGCTTGAGCGGCTCCTCGACGGCGCGGGCGACGATGCGCGCCCCCGTCGCTTCGTCGCCTTCGAGCTTCTCGGCGCGATCGAGGATGGTCTGCTGCGTGCGGAGCAGGGCGACGCCCCCGCCGGGAACCACGCCCTCTTCGATGGCAGCCTTCGTCGTCGACACCGCGTCTTCGATGCGGTGCTTCTTCTCCTTCAGCTCGACCTCGGTCGCGGCGCCGACCTTGATGATGGCGACACCGCCCGAGAGCTTCGCCAAGCGCTCCTGCAGCTTCTCCCGGTCGTAGTCCGAGTCGGTGTTCTCGATCTCGGTCTTGATCTGGTTGATGCGGCCCTTGATGTCGGCCTGGCTGCCAGCGCCCTCAACGACCGTCGTCTCGTCTTTCGAGATGACGACCTTGCGGGCCCGCCCGAGCAGGTCGAGCGTCGCGTTCTCGAGCTTCAAGCCGACGTCTTCGGTGATCACCTGACCGCCGGTGAGAATCGCCATGTCCTGGAGCATCGCCTTGCGACGCTCACCGAAGCCGGGAGCCTTTACCCCAGCGGACCGGAAAGTGCCGCGGATCTTGTTCACGACCAAGGTCGCAAGCGCCTCGCCCTCGACGTCCTCGGCGATGACGACGAGCGGCTTGCCCGTCTGCATCACCTTTTCCAGGACCGGGAGCAGGTCGCGAACGGCCGAGATCTTCCCACCGCTCAACAGCACGTACGGGTCCTCGAGCACCGCCTCCATGCGATCGGGGTCGGTGACGAAGTACGGAGAGATGTAGCCCTTGTCAAAGCGCATCCCTTCGACGAGGTCCATCTCCATCCCGAAGGTCTGGGACTCCTCGACGGTGATGACGCCGTCCTTGCCGACCTTGTCGATCGCCTCGGCGATCATCGATCCGATCTCCGGGTCGGCGGCGGAGATCCCGGCGACCTGGGCGATCTGGTCCTTTGAGTCGGCGGTGTCCTTCGAGATCTCCTTCAAGCGGGAGACCGCGGCGTCGACCGCTGTTTCGATGCCGCGCTTCAGCGACATCGGGTTCGCTCCGGCGGCGACGTTCCGCAGCCCCTCGCGCACAAGCGCCCCGGCGAGCACAGTCGCCGTCGTCGTGCCGTCGCCGGCGACGTCGTCGGTCTTCTTCGCGACTTCTTTTACGAGCTCAGCGCCGACCTTCTCGAACGGGTCTTCCAGCTCGATCTCTTTGGCGATCGAGACCCCGTCGTTCGTGATCGTCGGTGCGCCCCACTTCTTTTCCAGGACGACGTTGCGTCCCTTCGGTCCGAGCGTGACCTTGACGGCGTCCACGAGCTGGTTCATCCCCCGCTCGAGTGCCCGCCGGGCCTGCTCGTCGAACTCGATCAACTTCGGCATCTCGGGTGTCCTCCATTGGCTCGCTCGGCCTACCCGAGCGTTAGCACTCTATCGGCATGAGTGCTAACAGCAAATCACTTTGGGGTGCGCACCGCAAGAGGAGGTGAGAAACGGCCGGCCCGGCGGCACGCCCGCGGCCTGATTGCGGTGTCGTGCACGTCAGAGGTGGAAAACTCGCCCGATGGTCGAGCGCCGATTCAGACTCGTCGTCGCCTCGAACCGCGGCCCGCTCTCGTTGCGCTCGAGCGTCGGGGGGCGGATCGTCGCCGGCCATGCCGCCGGTGGGCTCGCGCCGAGCCTCGCC
>JBAVUF010000146.1:0-9034 GCA_049696635.1 Acidimicrobiales bacterium
GTCCCAGACGCTGGTCGGCAATCCCGCCGCGACGAGGTTGCGGGCGATCGCCGCACCCATGATGCCGGTACCGACGACAGCGACTCGCACGGCGTCGCTCTTTTTGGTCGTGCCAACGTCAGCCATGTTCCACCTCGCTTCGGTCTCGTCTTCTGTTGTGTCCGTACAGCGCTTCGTACGCCTCGCGGGCGGTGGCGGCTTGGATGGCGCCCTGGGCGACGGCCCACATCCGCGTCGACCGGTCGACGGCGATCGTTGTCCACCCCGGCCCACCTTCGTCGCTCAGGTGGATGAGCAGCGTGTCGCGGTTGTGTTCGACGCGCAGCCGATGCGCGGGATTGGCCTCTTCGTGAAGGGCCCGCACCCGCCGAGCCGACGGCTCGGCTTCCGCCACGAACGAGGTCCACCGCTCGTGTCCGGACGGAGGCGACGGAGGTCGCGGATCGTCCGAGCGCTCGCCCACGGACGCCAACGTACGCTTCGGCGCGATGCCTCTGTGTCTGACGCTGCTCACCGACTACGGGCCTGAAACGGGTTTCGTCGGCGCGCTCCATACCGTCGCGTTCAACATCGCGCCCGACGCGCACGTGATCGATCTCGATCATTCGTTGCCGCCGGGGAATGTCCGACTCGGCGCGCTTCGGCTCGAGCGCTTCGCGCGCTTGCTTCCGGTCGGCGCGCACGTCGGCGTCGTCGATCCCGGTGTCGGTGGGACGCGCCGGCCGATCGCGATCGCGGCCGGGAATCATTACTTGGTTGGCCCGGACAACGGGCTGCTCATCTGGGCTGCGGAGCGCCTCGGCGGCATCGATCGCGTCGTTTTGCTCGACGATCCGAGGTATCACCTTGGAAAAAGGTCGCGCACCTTCGATGGCAGGGACATCTTCGTGCCGGTCGCGGCACATCTTTTGAGCGGCACCCGGCTCGAGGAGGTCGGCTCGCCGATCGCGCCTGATCACCTCAAGCGCCTCGAACGGCCCGTCGCCATCACGTCACGCGACGGCTCGCTTTTCGTCGAAGTCCTTCAGGTTGACGGCTTTGGCAACGTGCAGTTCGGAGCGAATGCCGACGATGTCGCCAGGCTCGGACTTCGCGAAGGGGATCGTGTCATGATCGCCCTCGCGGATGGTGGTCCGGCGGTCGCCGCTATTTACGGGGCGACCTTCGGCGATGTGCCTCGTGGCGAGACGGTGATGCTCCTCGACAGCGACGGCCAGTTAGCGCTCTCGGTGAACGGGGGCCGCGCCGATGCGGTGTTCGACGAGCCGCAAGGCACCTTCGCGCGCATTTCCCGAGCGCCTGGCTGACGCGGCACACGATCGTGTCCGGCGGCCGGTCCGCCCCCAGAGACGTTCAATCTTGTTCGGCGGCAGACGTCGCGAGCTCAGTCGCTTCGGCAACGAGTTCGGCGTCGTCGCGCTGCGGAGCGGCGGTCTTCTCGCGGACGAGCGTGTCCTCGTGGTAGTACCTCGCCCCGCGCAGCCACGAAGCCGCCGCCGCGATCAGGCAGGCGGCGACGGCGAACGTGAAGGCCTCGACGAGACCGGAGTGGAACGGCGAAGCGATGAGCCGCGGAAAGAAGCTCCGACCGGTGAGGTAGTGGACCTTGGCCGCCGAGACACCTCTGAGGGAGGACCCGAGCAACGTTCGGATCGGGTTGTACCCCAAGAACGCCGCGAAGAGACTCGCCACGGGTGGCAGCGCCGAAGCCCGGTGTGCCGCCGCCGCGGGAATGCCCTGCGCGACGAGCCCGGCGTAGAGGCTGTGGGGGAGCGAGCTTGAGAGGCCCAAGATGATGAGCGTGAAGAACACGCCGATCGACAGCACCATCGAGGAGTTCTGGAACGTCGTCAGCATTCCCGCCCCGGCGCCCCGACGGTCCGGCGGGAGGCTGTTCATCACCCCAGCGAGATTCGGCGCGGCGAAGACGCCCATCGCCAGCCCCATCATCAACAACAACAGGCCGAACCAGAGATAGGAGAAATCAACGGGCAGCACTTCTAAGAGCCCGAAACTCAGCGCGGCGAGCAACATCCCACCCGACGCAAACGGCCGTGCTCCGAAGCGGTCGGAGAGGACCCCCGAGATCGGTCCGGCGATGAGGAAGCCGGCGGTCAAGGGCAGCATGTAGATACCCGCCCACAACGGCGTGACGGCGAAGCTGTAGCCGTGCTGGGGGAGCCATACCCCCTGTAGCCAGATGATGAGGATGAACAAAAGGCCGCCGCGGCCGATCCCGGCGAGAAGTGTGGCCACGTTGCCGAACGCGAAGGCGCGGATGCGGAACAGCGCCATGTTGAACATCGGATGCGCGACGCGGCGTTCGATCGCGATGAAGACGGCGAGCAGAAAAACGCCCGCGGCAAGCGCCGCGATCACCTTCGGGTTCGTCCAGCCCATCGTGTTGTGCCCGTAGGGGATGATCCCGTAGGTGATCCCGACCAAGACCAGCACCAATCCGGCGGCGAACGTGAGGTTGCCCCACCAGTCGATCGGGGTGACGCGGCGATGGCCGATCTCACGCAGCTTGAGGCGTGCCCACACGGTCCCGAAGACGCCCACCGGAACCGAGACCAAAAAGACGAGGCGCCACTCGATGGGAGCGAGCAGGCCACCGAGGACGAGCCCGATGAACGACCCGGCGATCGCGGCGACGCTGTTGATCCCGAGCGCGAGTCCGCGCTGGTGTGTCGGGAAGGCGTCGGTGAGGATCGGCGCCGCGTTGGCGAAGACCATCGCCCCACCTACGCCTTGTCCGACGCGCATCAGGATCAGCCACAAAGCGCCGCTCGCGCCATGCAGCCAGGTCACCGAGAGCAGGATCGAAAAGAGCGAGAAGACGGCGAAGCCGAGCGTGTACATCTTCACCCGCCCGTACATGTCGCCGATACGTCCGAAGCTCACGAGCAAAACGGCGGTGCACACCATGAAACCCATGAGCATCCACAGCAGGTAGCTCGTATTTCCCGGCGCGAGTGGGTTGAGCTTGATACCCCGGAAGATGTCGGGCAACGCGATCAAGATGATCGAAGAGTTGATGGTCGCCATCAGCATGCCGAGCGTCGTGTTCGATAGCGCGATCCACTTGTAGCGATCGGGTTGGGTTCCAGGACCCCTGGGTGCGCTCGGGATCCGTGCCACCGCTTCCCTTGACCCGTTATTCATGCACGGTCACTGTCCAGACTTGGCAGGCGTCAGTCGCCGTCGCCAGAGAGCCGGGTGCGCTCGCCCGAGCGACAGAAATGGGGCTTTCTCCTTTGTATCGGATTCCCGTCCGGTTCCGCGCGTCGGTCCCATCGTCTCGGGTTCAGGGAGCGCCGACCTCTGGAGGCATTGGACGTTTACGACAGCCCCGCACGGCGCCGAGTGGAACTGCGTCGCTGCCCGTGATATTGCTCATGGGATGGCGGAGATGAGACGGATCGGTTCGTCCGATCTCGAAGTATTCCCCCTCAACCTCGGTGGCAACGTCTTCGGGTGGACCGCAGATCGCGACGACTCGTTCGCGGTGCTCGACGCCTACCGAGCGGCAGGGGGGAATTTCATCGACACGGCGGACTCGTATTCGGCGTGGGTACCGGGTAATCGCGGCGGCGAATCCGAGACGATCATCGGCGAGTGGCTCGAGACGCGCGGCGCTCGCTCTCAGACCGTCGTCGCGACGAAAGTCGGCAGCCATCCCCAGTTCAAAGGCCTCGCGGCGGACACGATCAAGCGAGCGGCGGACGCTTCGCTCGAGCGTCTCCGCACCGATTACATCGACCTCTACTACATCCACTATGACGACGAATCGGTTTCGGTCGAAGAAATCATGGTCGCCCTCGACGAGCTCGTTCGCGTAGGCAAGGTGAGAGCGATCGGCGCGTCGAACATCAGCCCCGACCGGCTCGAAGCACAGCTCGAATTCTCAGAGCACGAGGGAACGGCGCGTTACGACGCGCTGCAGCCGCTCTACAACCTGGTGGCGCGTGACACCTACGAGGGTGAACGTCGAGGCATCGCCGAGCATTACGGACTCGGCGTGATGCCGTACGCCGCGCTCGCGGGAGGGTTCCTCACTGGCAAGTACCGGCCCGGAACCGCACACCAGGTGGAGAGCGCGAGGGCCGCGGGAGCGGTGAAGTACCTCGAGTCCGAACGCGGCCGCAAGATACTCGCCACGCTCGATGAGGTTGCCGCGGCTCACCGCGCCGAACTCGCCGCGGTCGCGATCGCCTGGCTTGCCGCTCAACCGACGGTGGTCGCGCCGATCGCGAGCGCGCGGACGGTTGAGCAAGTCCCGGCGTTGGTCGCCGCCGCGACGCTGGTCCTCGACAAAGAGGAGATCGCGAAGCTTGACGAGGCGTCCGCGTAGGGCGTGCTTTCACACTCGCTCCATCGTCGGTGCCGAAAAGAGAGGAAAGACTGAATGGATCCGGATCGCGCACGAGTGCTTCTCGCCGCGGAACGTCGTCGCGTCGACGGCCTCCTCGCCCAGACAACGGCCGACGAGCAATCTGATTTCGAAGTCTCGAAGGAAACCGGCGACATCGCCGACTCTGCACAGCCACTGACCGACGAAGAGGGCGATGAAGCCGTCGCCGAGGATCTGCGTGACCGCCTCGCCGAGATCGATCGTGCAGAACAACGGCTTCTAGACGGTTCCTACGGCTATTCGGTCCGCAGCGGATTGCCGATCCCGGACGAGCGCCTCGATGCGGATCCCGCCGCGGAACTCACCGTTGAGGAGGCGGCCGCAGGCGAAGCGTGACGGAGTTGCCGTTTCGTCGACCGGCATTGAACCATTGATGCTCCTTTGGAAGGGAGGGTGTGATGCCAGCGAAGGGGAGCGCCGAGTGGCACGGCGACCTTGCCTTCGGGCGGGGTTCTTTCACCGTCGGAGACGCGTTGAAGGGCGAGTATTCGTACAAGTCGCGCTTTGAAGACGGGCCCGGGTCAAGCCCAGAGCAATTGATCGCGGCGGCGCACGCGGCCTGCTTTTCGATGGCGCTCGCGAACGCGCTCGCAAAAGCGGGCCATCGTGCCGAATCTGTCCGTACCGATGCGACCGTCACCTTGAGGCCGGTGGACGGTGCACCGACGATCACGAACATCGAGCTCGTCACCGTCGGCGACGTCACCGGGATCGACGAAGCGACCTTCCGCGAGTTCGCGGAGGACGCGAAGAAAAACTGTCCGGTCAGCCGCGCGCTCGCGAGCGTCCCTGAGATCACCCTGCGCGCGACATTGGTCGCATAAGCACGCGCACACCCGCACGCGCGAACGGTTCGTCGCGCGTGCGGGGTGTCACGTGGATTTTGCTCAATCCCCCGCGAGGCGTTTCGCGTGGTAGTTCGGTTCGCCTACTTCTTGGCGATTGGCACTCGCGTCGCGGATTCCTTCGGAGCGGGAATTCGGACTTCGAGGATGCCGTCCTTGTAGGTGGCGGTGATGTCGGACTCACTCACTCCGGATGGGAGCGGAAGACTGCGCGAGAACGAGCCGTAGCGCAGTTCGCGACGCCGGTATCCCTTCCCTCGGTGCTGTTCCTGCTCGCGGCGTTCCGCCACGATGTTCAGCATGCCGTCGGAGACGGTGAGCTCGACGTCCTTGTCGGGGTCGATCCCCGGCAGTTCAGCGTGCACGACGAGCGTGTCACCATCGCGCATCTCGTCGACGCGGATGATGTCGTCACCCATCACGTCCCGTCCGAACGCCCAGGGCCGACGGAACGGCATCCACCGCGCCCAGTCGTCGAAGAACCGGTCGAAGAGTTCCACCGGTTCGGGCTTGCGTTGCTCTTTTTTGACGATGTCAGCCAAAGCGACACCTCCCTTGTTACTTCTGCCTACCCCCACACCCCTCACCTTGCGCCTTCGGGATCACCGATACAAGGCGGGTTCTCGCCGATCGTGCGGCAGTCCTGCTCCAGCCCCTCGTTTGCGCGGCCGAGCTCGTCGAGAGGGCGCTTCGCGGGCCGAGGCGGCGATACTGGAGCGAGTGATCCAGGCGGTCGTCTTCGACCTCGATGGTGTGCTCCTCGATTCCGAGCGCGTGTGGGACGAAGCGCGTCGGGGAGTCGTCGAACAAAACGGCGGACAGTGGCGAGCCGAGGCGACGGGCGCGATGCAGGGGATGAGCGCCCGGGAATGGTCGGGCTACCTGCGAGACCGCCTTTTGCTCGACCTCGACGCCGATCGAATCGTCGAGCTCGTTGTCGGCCAAGTTCTCGCCAGATACGAAAAGGCACTGCCGACCGTGCCCGGCGCAAGTGAGGTGCTCGAAGGGCTCAGCCGACGCTGGCCATTGGCGCTCGCCTCGTCGTCGAACCGTGAGGTGATCGACCAGGTGCTCGCGCTCACGGGCTGGGCCGCGCTGTTCCGGGCAACCGTCTCTTCCGACGAGGTGGCGCGGGGCAAGCCCTTCCCGGACGTGTACGTGGAGACAGTCCGGCGTCTCAGTGAGCCGACCGAAGCGTGTGTCGCCGTCGAGGACTCGGGGAACGGCATCCGTTCCGCGCTTGCCGCCCGTCTCGCGGTCGTCGCCATCCCCAATCGCGACTACCCGCCGCCGGCAGACGTGCTGCGACGCGCCGACCGTGTGGTCGAACGTCTCGAGGACGTCACCGTTGCGCTCGTCGAAGATCTCGGGCGGGAACGCGAAACCCGGCGCGAGCAGCGACTCGACGAGCAAGAGGCTGAGTCGTTTCCCGCGTCGGATCCGCACTCGGATTGGGCCGGCCCGCCGCCGTGACCTGAACGGGGACAAGCCGCCGCGGATCGTCCGAGGCTCTGATCGCGATTTGCGGCCTCTTCGCGCCCCTTACTGTGCTCGCTCTCTTTCACGTACCAATCGCCCGCTCCCTTTGTCCGGCCGTAGGGAGCTCACACAGTCCGTCGCGCGAGTCGCCGCCGACGTGCTCAGATCTGTCTGACCCGGTCCTCGGCTCGGCAATGATGACGTTTTGAAGGAGGTCAGGCTCGTGCGTCTCGTACTCGCGTCGGACCACGCCGGCTTCGGACTGAAAGGTGCGCTTGCCAGCCACCTTGCAACGTCGGCGGACATCTCGATCGAAGACATCGGTACGTTCAGCACCGATCCGGTCGACTACCCGCCCATCTGTGCACGCGCGGCTCGGCTGGTCGTCGCCGGCGAAGCGGACCTCGCCGTCGTGATCGGTGGCAGCGGGAACGGAGAGGCGATGGCGGCGAACAAGGTGCGCGGTGCGCGGGCGGCGGTCTGCCACGACGAGTACACGGCCCGCTTCGCGCGCCTCCACAACAACGCGAACGTGCTCTCTCTCGGAGCCCGCGTCGTCGCGCCGGAACTCGCCTTTGTGATCCTCGACGTCTTCTTGGCGACCGGATTCGAAGGCGGGCGACATCAGCGTCGGATCGACGAGCTGACCGGGATCGAGGACGAGGAAGCGGCGGCTGTTTGAGAAGTTGCGTCGCCCACGCCGCGCCGTCTACGAGGAGACGATCGCGTCCGTTAGCGCATCGATGCCCGCAAGCGGCGCCACGGCCTCGACAGAAAGACCGTGGCGCTTTGCGATCGCCTCCGGCGAGTAGTACGAGATCCGCGTCTCGTCGCCATCGGCCCACACGACGATCTTGAGCGGAAGGTCGAGCGCCACGAGCGGCGAAGCCTCCATGATCGGCGTCCCCAAGGCGGGATTGCCGAACTGCACGACCGACGTCTCACGCAGGTCGAGTCCGGCGCTGCGCGCCGCCTCGCGCTGGTCGATGACCCCAAAGAGGCGCAGGCCCTTTCTGCCGATCAGATCCGTCAGCGCCCGCACGGTCTCTGACACCGTGTGCGGGCTTGTCTTCGACACGATCCCCGAGTCATCGCGAAGCGGTTCTGACATCTCGGCTCCTCCTCCCATGGGGCGCGTCGTCGCGCGTCCTACGTGGAAAGTGTGCCCGTCACCGCAGTCGCGTGCGGGATCAGCTCGCCTCTTCGAGCAGCTCCGGTGCGCTCTCCATCTCGACCACCTCAGCTTGCTCCGGGCGTGACGACCGTGGCCCGCGGCGGACGAACGTGCCGACGATGGCGAGGGCCAACACGGTGAAGACGAGTCCGAGTCCGAAGACGTCGTGGAGCCCGTGGACGATCAGCGCGTCGAACGCCTTTGCCGCGGAAGGCGCTACCGGAGCGCCGATCTCGGCGTGGTGGGTCACGGCGCCGAATGCGCTGACCAACACCGCCAGCCCGAGCGCCGCACCGACTTGTTGGCTGACGTTGATGAGGCCGGAGGCCGCGCCCGCGTCTGCCGGCGCGACATCCGCCAACGACGCCGAGGTGAGGCTCACGAAGGAGATCCCTGCGCCGGCGCCCATAAGGACGATCGTGACGACGATGTCGGCATACGACGTCGCAACGTCGAGTCGCGTCGCGAGCAGCAGTCCGATCCCCGCCAGGGCCATTCCGAGGAGCATCAGGGTCCGCTGCGGGATGCGCCGCACGAGCACGCGGCTCGTGAGCTGCGACGAGAGGAACACCGCGGCCGGCATCGGCAGGAAGGCGACGCCCCCCCGAAGCGGCGAATAGTGCTGGATGTCCTGGAAGAACTGGGACAAGAAGAAGAACATCCCGTACATCCCGGCGTACACCAAACCGCGGGCGACGTTCGCCGCCGACCGTGTCGGGTGGGTGAGCAGGCGGAGCGGCAGGATCGGCTCCTCCGCTCGCGCCTCGTTGTGCAGGAACACGCCGACCAGCACCGCACCGATGGTGAAGGAAGCGATGGTGAGCGGGTCGGTCCCGCTCGTGCTGCCGGCTTCGACGAGGCCGAGCACGATCCCGGTCATGCCGATCGTCGACGTCAACGCGCCGACGAGGTCGAAGCGGCCCTCGCGCCTCCCGGTCTCGGGGATCACGACCCGGCCGAGGAGCCACGCGACCACCGCGATCGGGACGTTCACGAACATCACCCACCGCCATGAGACGAGTTCGGTGAGGATTCCGCCCGCGACGAGCCCGATCGCGCCGCCCGCCGCCGCGACCGTCGTGTAAAGGGCGATCGCCCGCAGCCGCTGCGGACCTTCTGGGA
>JBAVUF010000147.1:0-2059 GCA_049696635.1 Acidimicrobiales bacterium
GGCTCCGCCGCTCGCGGCCGACGTGGCGACGGTCGGGGTGCGCCTCACGAGACGGCGCGATGAGCGGTCCACGGCCCCGCGCTGAGGTCGACCTTTCGTGCGCGCCTATCTCGCCATCGGTTCGAACCTCGGAGATCGGTGGGCGTATCTGCGATCGGCGTTGCGCATGCTCGGAGCCCTGGATCCTGATCTCGTCGCCTCTCCGGTGTACGAGACAACGCCGGTCGGTGGACCCGACGGTCAGGGTGCCTACCTGAACGCGATCGTGCGCGTCGACACCGAGCTCTCACCGCGGGCGCTGCTCGAATTCGCGCAGAAGGTCGAGTCCGACGCCAAACGTGTGCGCCACGAGCGGTGGGGACCGCGAACACTCGACGTCGACATCGTCGCGATCGACGGTGTGCGCGTCGCCGACGATGATCTCGTGGTTCCGCATCCGCGCATGGCCGAGAGGGCCTTCGTCCTCGCGCCGCTCGAGGACCTCGAGCCGACTGCGGTTCCCGCGGGCTGGCGCGAGCGCCTCACCGATCAGCTGGACGGAGTACGAAAGGTCGGGCACCTCCTGCCTGCTGACACTGAAGCAACGCTTCGATGAGCGACGTTGATATCGATCTCGTGACGAGGTCGACGGATGATTTGGACGCGGCGCTCGCCGACGCGCGACGAACCGGTCAGCGGATCGGTCTCGTGCCGACCCTCGGCGCGCTGCACGAGGGTCACCTCGCGGACATCCGAAAGGCGAGGGCGGAGAACGATGTTGTCGTGGTGTCGATCTTCCTCAACCCGCTGCAGTTCGACGACCGCAAGGACCTGGCGCGCTATCCCGGTGACGTGGCGAACGATGTACGGCTGGCGGTGCAAGCGGGTGCGGGCACCGTATTCGCCCCCACCGTCGAGGTGATGTATCCGGCTGGTCCGCCCGAAGTGGTCGTCGACCCCGGCCCGAGCGCGCGTCTGCTCGAGGGTGTCTCGCGCCCCGAGCACTTTCAAGGTGTAGCCACGGTCGTCACGAAACTGCTCGCGATGATTCGACCGAGCGTGGCGTACTTCGGAGAAAAGGACTACCAGCAGCTCGTCATCGTCCGTCGTCTCGTGCAGGATCTTTCGATCCCGGTCACGATCGTCGCGTGCCCGACGGTCCGAGAGCCGGACGGTCTCGCCCTCTCGAGCCGAAACGCCTTTTTGGGGTCAGACGAGCGCAGGGACGCGGCTTCGCTGTACCGCGCGCTCTCCGCAGCGCGCGACGAGATTGCCGGCGGAGAGCGGGACCCCGAAAGGATCGTTGCGACGATGGCGAGGACCGTCGGCGAAGCGGCCGCTGTCGAACTCGAGTACGCGCACGTCGTTCGGGAGGGCACGCTCGACGTCGTCGCCGAGGTCGACGACGAAGTCCGGCTGCTGATCGCGGCGCGCGTCGGCGGCGTTCGGCTGATCGACAATCTGTTGGTCGAGTCTGGACCGGTTCGGAGATGAGAGCCGATGCGACCTTCGATGCGATCGTCGTCGGCAGCGGCGTAGCCGGCTGCACGACCGCCCTCGAGCTCGTTGACCGCGGTGTCTCCCGCGTTGGTCTCGTCACAAAGAGCGACCTCGGCGTGTCGACGACCGACTGGGCACAAGGTGGCATCGCAGCGGCGCTGAACGCCGAGGACGACTCGATCGAACTGCATTTCGAGGACACGCTCGCGGCCGGCGGAGGGCTCTGCGACATCGACGCGACCCGTGTCCTCGTCGGCGACGGAGTGGAGGCCATTCGTGCACTCGTCGCGCGCGGCGCCGTCCTTGATCGCGACGAGCGGGGCGAGCTTGCCCGGGCGCGCGAGGGCGGGCACTCGGTCCCAAGGGTCGTGCATGCGGGAGGGATGGCCACGGGTGCCGAGGTCATCCGTGCGCTCGTCGCCGCGATCGAAAAGAGCCCGATCGTCGTCGTCGAGGACGCGCGCCTTTCTGAACTCGTCGTCGAAGACGGGCGCTGTGTCGGCATCCGGTGCGCCGGATCCGACGGGATCGTAAGGAGCGTCGCGGCGGGCTGGACCGTGCTCGCCACGGGAGGCGTCGG
>JBAVUF010000148.1:0-2976 GCA_049696635.1 Acidimicrobiales bacterium
CGATACGTCGTAGGCGATGGAATGGACGTTGAACTCGGTCATTGCTCGCACACCTCTTCCGGCGATCTGCGAACACGCTTCGATTTCCCATACGGACTACGGATCGGATCTATGTAGCGCGGTTGTGCCACATTGCGCTGCTACATCGCCTCTAGTCGTTTGTGCACCCTTGCCAGCGAGGTGAAACTGGGAAGGGAAAACTGAATCGTCACGACGACTCAAACTTGTGAACGTCGAACCGAAGGCAACTCGCCGCTCGCGCAGAATCAGGGTGTCCAAAACATTCAGGGTGAGCGCGCGTCCGAACTATCCCTGATCAGTGACAAAGCCGAAGGCATGCACTGCGTGGTGACTGAGCCGCCCATCAGTACTTAATGGACAGTTCAAACCTTGGAGCGCGGCGGCTAGGTAGAGACACCAGGAAGTTCATCGGCCACGAGTTCGATCTCAAAGCCATCGCAGTTCGCGATGTACGCGGCGTAGTGGTCCGAACCTCCCGCGTACGGATGTCGATCTGGGAATAGCAACTCCCATCCGTGGTCTAACGCTTGAGCAGTGATGCGATCGCATTCGGTCCTCGCACCGGCGTGGAGCGCGAGGTGATTGAGGCCGGGTCGGTTGCGTTCGTGGGCATCACTCGTGAGAGCTGGAGACTGCTCGACGACGATGTAAGTGGTTCCCAGGACCCAGCTCCTCCCGCGTTCCCAGTCTTGAAGCGTCGTGTAGCCGAGAGCCTCAAGGAGCCAGCCAAAGCTGGCTATCGCCCGACCTAAATCAGGAACCCATAGCTCGACGTGATGAAGATGACCACGTGTCATCCCTTCAGTCTCGCTTCGTCGTCGAATCTGATGCGTGTCCCCTAATGCGCGTCGAGATGAGTGCTGCGACTGCCTCCGCCGGGTCGGCGTCCCCCGGAGTGACCGGAACGTACATGGCAATGTTCTGCGAGCCTTGCGGACTGCTACAGGAAATCGACGCCGTGACCATCCCCGTGCCGGACCTCGAGAAGGGGCTCTCCTTTTAACGGGACGGACTTGGGCACGAGGTGATCTGGCGGAACGAATCCCTTGGCCAGGTTGGGCTTCGGGTGCCGAACTCGACGACTGAGATTGTGCTGGCAACGACTCTCGCGTACGAGCCCGATTGGAAGGTCGGTTCTGTGGAGGCGTCCACCGAAGTCTTTGTCGCAAATGGTGGCCGGGTCGTTTTCTGCCCAGACGACATTCCGGTCGGGCGCGTCGCCGTGGTCGAAGATCCCTTCGGAAACGCCCTCGTGCTGCTCGATAGCTCCAAAGGCACCTACCAAACCGACGCGTCTGGGAACGTCATCGGAGTTGCCTAACCGAACCGCGTGACTCGCCGAACGAACGGCGAGGTGGCGTGCATGTTCAGTTCGTGAACCGGGAAGATGGGAGGTGTGGAAAGGACTCGCGAATGACCTACACAATCGGACCGCTTGAGCCAGCCACCTGGCACGCGTTCGCCGAGCTCGTCGAGCGAAACAACGGGATCTACGGCGGGTGCTGGTGCGCCCCCAACCACGTCGAGTACCAACGTGGCGTCAGCGATCCTCGAACGCTCAAAGAGGAGCTCGTCCGAGCAGGTCGCGCGCAGGCCGCGTTGGTCTTCGACGACGACGGGATCGCCCAGGGCTGGTGCCAGTACGGCAGCCCGGAGGAGCTGGATCTCAAGCACGGGCGCGAGTACCTGAAGGATCCGCCACCTGAGGCGAGGTGGCGCATCGCCTGCATCTTCGTCGACAAGCGCCATCGGGGACTCGGCATCGCCCGCGCCGCGCTTGAGGGCGCGCTCGCTGAGATCTCTGCTGCGGGAGGCGGACTCGTCGAGGCGATCTCCGAGACGACCACAGGCCGGGAGGCCCAGGGGCGCTTCCTCTTCAGCGGGACGGTCGAGCTGTTCGAGGAGTTCGGGTTCGCTCGCATCCGCCGGGTCGGCATGCATGCTTGGATCGTGAGCCGCATGATCGACCCGGTTGGGCCGCATGGCGCTGGAGCGCGCCGAGCCCGAGCGGCGACCTGAGGCGTTTTCCATATCGAGCTCTGGCTTGGCTTGCGGATTCTTTGGCGCTATCGGCCGAGGTGCCCAGTCGGCGCGTCTATCCCCTACCAAGCGTCCCCGAACGGCGGCGGCTCATGTCTGGCGCGTCACGAAACGCCGGACTTGGGATCCCGGATAGCGAGCTCGGTGGCGTTATCCGCAGAGGCAAACAGACCCACTGTTACTACCGTGTCTGTGCCCGCGCAGGCTCGGGACTCTGGGACGGTTCAAGCATGGAAGGTGAGGACCTACGCATCGTCAACGATCTGCTCGGTCAGTTCGTCGCGTGCCCGCGTGAACGCGACCTCGACGGCGGCTGTCCGGCACCGGGTGATCGTGCCAATCTCACGATTGCTTCCAAATATCTCGGATGGATGAAGGGGATCATGACCGCTAGGCGAGTGTCGGTCATGGGCAAGCGACGGACCCCGCTTGTCTCGGGGTCCGTCGTGCTCTTTGGGCTGGGCCGCCTCGTGAAGGAGAAGCGGTGGCGCGCCCTCGGCACGCTTTGCGCGGCCAACATCGGTGGTCAGCTCAGCGTGAGGAGAGGCTCTCCAAACTGGCGATTGAGCGCCGCTAGCGCCGCGTACGGGATTGGCCGCGTCGTGCCGTCATGGCGGATTCCCCTCCTTTTAGCGGCCGCCATGCTGGAGGCGAGAAGAGCCCTCCGATCGGGACGGAGCACGAAGCAGGGCCTGACTGCGTTCATCTGCGGCCTCGCCGGAGCGATGCTTGCGGTAGCTGTTGCCGAGGAGGCGGCGGACCGCCGGCCCAGGCCTAACAGCGGCCGGCAAGTCGCGATGGTGATCAACATTCAATCGGGATCCCCGCATCTCGCAAGGCGCGCCGTGCGGGCCCTCCGGCGTCAGCCAGTCGAGATCGTGAGCATCGTGCGCACGACCGGAGCTGGCCTTGGCC
>JBAVUF010000149.1:0-4572 GCA_049696635.1 Acidimicrobiales bacterium
CGCCGGAGACGGCGACACGCCGAGCGAGGCCGAGGCAACCGAGGACGCGCTCTCCTCTGGTCGCGTCGAGGTACTACTCGAGCGCGACCGGTATTTCGACCCGCCTCGCGAAGAGCTCGTCCACGAACTGAAGCGGGCGCTGCGCGTCGAACAGAACGATCTTTTGGACCGACTTCGCTCGCTGCGCAAGGGCACGAATCCCGTCGAAGTGATCTCGATCGAAGAATCGACGAAAGGGATTTCCGAGGCGACGACGTTGGCCCTCGTTGGCGCGTATCGCGCCGGCAGGCGATTTGCGAGCGACCGTCTCGGACCGCGAGCGGCGGCGGTTCCTCCGGGTGAGCTCGAAACGGCTGCGCATTCGGCAGGGCTCGCAGCTGCCGATCGACTCGGTGGGGAGATCGCTTCGGCGATCGCCCGGCGCCTCGAAGAGGAACTGCGCCCAGGGGCGACGGAGACCGGCTCTTACCAGAACGCCGTCGGCGCCGTGTACCGGGACTGGAAGGGTGAACGCGTCGAGGATCTCGCCGCCGATCACGCGGTATCGGCGTTCTCCGAGGGCGTCGTCGCCGTCGCGACTCGGGCGGGGGTCGGGGTCACCTGGATCGCCGACGACGGCACGCGGAACTGCTCAGACTGCGAAGACGACGAGCTCGCCGGAGTCGTCGCAGCGGGGGGCGCATTTCCAACCGGGCAGACTTATCCGCCGGCGCACGGCGGCTGCCGCTGTGTGATCGCGCCTGCCGCAGAGTAACGAACCGCCTTGCGCGTCCCAACGGATCAACCAGCCCGTCCGAGGGCCCGTCGACGCAACCTCCTCATCGCGCTCATCATCGCGGCGCTCATCATCTTGTTCTTCGTCATTCAGGGCCTGGCCGGCTTCTACGTGGACTTCTTGTGGTTCCATTACACCGGCATCGGCGAAGTGTGGCGCCAGGTCATCGTCACGAAGGTCGTGCTCGGCGCAGTCTTCGTCCTCATCGCCTGGGCCGTGTTGTGGGCATCGCTCGCCGTGGTCGACGCCGTCGCGCCGCGGGCGGCGTTGCTCGGTCCGGACAACGAGCTCGTTCGTCGCTACCAGTCGACAGTCGGTCCTCACGCGCGCCTGCTCCGCACGGTGATTTCCTTTGTCATCGCGTTGATCCTTGGCACCGGCGCGTCGGGGCAGTGGCAGCACTGGATCCTTTTCAACAATGCGCTGCGGTTCAACACGACCGACCCGCTGTTCCACCGCGACGCGAGCTTTTTCGTCTTCCGGCTGCCGTTTCTCTCGTTCCTCGTCGACTGGATCTTCACGACGCTCGTCGTCGTATTCATCGTGACGGCGATCGCGTACTTCTTGAACGGGGCGATCCGACTGAGCAGAGGAGCGCGCGTCGAAGGTCGGGCGGTCGCGCACCTGTCGTTGATCCTCGCGTTGTTGGCGCTCGAGCGGGCGTGGGCCTACTACTACGTCGACCGCTACGTCTTGGACCTGTCGACGAACGGTGTCGTCCAGGGGGCTGGCTACACCGACGTCCACGTCCGACTCCCGGCGATGACCCTGCTTGCGATCGTGTCGCTGATCGCATTCGTGCTGTTCAGCGTCAACGTGTACCAGCGCTCGGTCATCCTGCCGGGAATCGGGCTCGGCCTCTGGGCCCTGTTGGCGCTCGTCGTCGGGGTGATCTACCCGGCACTTTTCCAGGCGTTGCGCGTGACCCCGGCACAGAGCCGGCTCGAGATCCCGTACATCAACGACAACATCACCGCGACTCGCTTTGCGATGGGAATCCAAAACGTGAAGCGACAGACCTTTCCGGCGAACGAGGATCTCACTTCGGCGGTGCTCGATCAGTACCAGGACACGCTTCGCGACGTGATCCTGTGGGATCCGAACGCCTCGCTTGCGACGTTCACAAAGCTCCAGCAGATTCGCAGCTACTACTCGGTCACGAACCTCAACGTCGACCGGTACATGCTCGGCCACACCCTGACGCCGGTTGTGATCGGGGTGCGGGCCCTCAACACCTCCGGGCTCGCGCAACAGAGCTGGGTCAACACCCACCTCGCGTACACCCACGGCTACGGCGCGGTCATCGCTCAGGCTGACTCGACAAGCTCGTCGAACGTGCCGAACTTCTTGTTGAGCGGCATCCCGGTGTCCTCAACCAACAAGGCATTGCACCTGACGACGCCTTCGGTGTACTACGCGCCAAGCAGCGAGAAGTTCGTCGTCGCCGACACGAAGCAACCCGAGGTCCTTTACCAGAAGACGAATGGCAGTAATGCGTATGCGCACTGCAATGGTTGCGGCGGCGTTCCTATCTCAGGTTTCTTCACCAGGGTGGCCTTCGCGATCCACCTCCGCGATCTGAATCTTTTGATCTCGAATCTCATCACCTCGAAGTCGCGCCTCATCTACCTCTCCGACATCGAAACACGCGTCCGACGCGCCCTGCCGTTCTTGTCGATCGACTCGCATCCGTACGCCGTGATCGTGCACGGCCAGATCGACTGGGTCTTGGACGCGTACACGACGAGCTCGAGCTTTCCGTACGCGCAAAGCGGCATGAACGCGGACCTGCCCGCGAGCTCGGGTCTTTCCGGAAGCTTCAACTACGTACGCGACGCGGTGAAAGTGGTCGTCAATGCCTACACCGGCAAGATGTCCTTCTATGTCATCGCGCCGAACGACCCGTTGATCCGTGCTTACGAGCGCGTGTTCCCGGGGTTGTTCAAGCCGCTGAAGGAGATGGACCCAGAACTCCAACAGCACCTGCGCTATCCCCAGGACTTGTTGGAGGTGCAGGCCGAGATGTACGGCCGTTACCACATCACCTCGGCGGCCGCCTTCTACGGCCTCTCGGACGCCTGGGAACTCTCAGAGACGTCGAACTCGGCGAACGGTTCTCCCTCCTCGTCGCTCCAGATCGGGCCGACCGGCTTCACGGCTCCGTTCACCCCGATCTACGAGCTTTTGCAACTGCCGGGCCAGAGCCAGCAGAGCTTCGACGCGCTCGAGCCGATGGTGCCGTTCTCCTCAAACGGCAACTTGCAGACGCTGCGGGGGCTTTTCGTCGCGAACTCGAACCGCTCCGGATACGGGCAACTCTCCGTTTACGTCACGCCGGGGCAGTCGATCCACGGGCCCGGCCTTGCCAACGCGGACATCGACGCCGACCAGACCATCTCGAAGGCGATCACGCTTCTTGATTCGAAGGGCTCGCAGGTCTACTTGGGGACGGTGCAGGTGCTGCCGATCGCGGATTCGCTGATCTACATCCGCCCCTTGTACGTGTCATCGACCCAGACACCGTTCCCTCAGCTCGAAGACGTGATCGTCGTCTACGGCAAGGACATCGCGATGGAGCCGACGTTGTCCGCGGCGCTTTCGGACGTCTTTGGATCCGCCCCCTCCACACTCGGGCCGCCGACGACGAGAACCGGCCAGCTCCCCGAGCAGGCACGCGCGGACATCGCCCAGGCGAGCGCGGACTTCAAGGCCGCCCAGACCGCGCTCGCGAGCGGCAACCTCGGCGCGTATCAGACCGACGTCACGAACGCCGGACGATTGCTCGACGCGGCGAATGCGATCGTGAACGCGGCGACTCCGACGCACACGCAAGGAGCCGAGTCGAAAGCTTCGAAGAAAAACACCGCAGCGTCGCCCGCGTAGGCGCGGCGGTTGGCGTCAGCGACCGAAGCGGCGTTCTCTCCTCGCGAAGTCTCGCAGCGCGCGCAGGAAGTCGACTCGGCGGAACTCCGGCCAGTACGGGTCGACGAACACGCATTCCGCGTAGACCGCCTGCCAGAGGAGAAACCCCGAAAGCCGCGCCTCGCCGCTCGAACGGATGAGCAGATCCGGGTCCGGGAGGTCGGCGGTGTACAGGTTCGCGGCGATGCCCTCGGCGTCGATGCGCGAAGCGAGGTCGTCGGGCGGCACACCTTTCGCGACCAGCCCAGCGACGAGCCCGCGCGCCGCGTCGATGATCTCGTCGCGGCCGCCGTACGCGAGCGCGAGCGTGAATCGCCACTTGGCGTCCTCGCCTGGCGAATCGGACTCGGCGCGCTTCGCGGCTTCGGCCAGGTCCGAGGGCAGGAGGTCGAGGCTGCCGATCACACCCACCGAGCAGTCGAGGCTGTGGGCGAGAGCGGGAAGTTCGTCCAAGAGCTCGATCAAGACGTCGAAGTACGGCTCGAGCTCGCTTTGTGGGCGGCGGAGGTTGTCGGTCGAGAGCACCCACGCGGTGACCGCCGGCAAATGTAGCTGCGCGGACCATCGCAACAGCTCGCGCAACTTCGCCATGCCACTGCGATAGCTCTCCTGAAACTCCGCGAGACCCTCCGCGCGGGCAAAGCGTCGGTGACCGTCGAGGATCACGCCGACGTGGTGGGGGAGCTGGTCGGGATCGAGGGCGCGCAGCAAGCGGCGCTCGTAGGTGCGATAGAAAAGGGCCGACCACGGCACGTGGCCATTGTCGCAGGTCGCGGCGAGGTTCGGAGGGCATCCGACCGCGATGTCCCTGGCGAAGGAGCAATCGCGGCGTGAGTTCGGACAGCCTCGACGTCGCGCGTCGCGCGGAGCTCGCC
>JBAVUF010000150.1:0-4522 GCA_049696635.1 Acidimicrobiales bacterium
CCTTCCCATCGCGCGCTGGCTTGCCGCCTGGCGGGTCGGCGCGTAGGTCTCTTGGGAGAGCGCACCCGCGGCGACGGCGACCGGGCTCAGCAGCACCTTGTCGATGCCGCGGCTGCGGAGGCGTTCGGAGAGCTGCCGGTAACGCGGCTCACGCTCTTTCATGACTGCGACGAGCGGCGAGGCGATGAAAATCGAGGAGTACGCCCCCGTCGCGAGCCCGATCGTCAGCGCCAGACCGAAGTACTCAAGCGTCGTCGCGCCGAGAATCTGCGCACCGAGCACGAGCACCGACAGGATTGGCAGGATCGCGACGAGCGACGTGTTCAGCGAACGGGCGAGCGTCTGATTCATCGACAGGTTGATGAGGTCCGACAGGTTCATACGATCACGGTTCGCGAGGTGGCGGGCGTTATCACGCACGCGGTCGAAAACGACGATCGTGTCGTAGAGCGAGTACCCGATGATCGTCAGGAACGCGACGACGCTGTCCGGCGTGACATCGAATCCCGTGAGCGAGTAGATGCCGACGGTGACGAGGATGTCGTGCACCATCGCGAGGATCGCGGCGAGCGCCATTCGCCATTCGAAGAACAGCGAGATATAGACGCTCACCAAGACGAAGAAGACGATCAGCGCTTCGACCGCCTTGTTCGTGATCGAACTCCCCCACGCCGGACCGACCTGTTCGACCGAGACGTTGGCGGGGTTGACGTGCGCGAGCCGTCCCAAGATGTCGCTGACCTTCGCCGCGATGGAGGTCGACTTCGCGATGGACTGGCCCTTCGGAAGCTTCGCTTCGACCTCGAGTGTCTTCGGTGGGGCGCCGAGGCGCGTGATCGTCGCTCCTGAGAGCCCGACCGGCGCGAGCGCGTTGCGCGCCTGGGTGACGGTGACGGTGTGTGTCTGCACCGTCCAGGCGGTGCCGCCGACGAACTCGATGTCGAGGTTCAGCCCCCTTGTCCCAAGGGAGATCGCGCCGGCGGCGATGACGGCGAGTGAGAAGGCGAACCAATAGCGCCGGCGCCGGACGAAGTCGTAACGGGTCTCGCCGAAGTACAAGCGCCGGAGAGCGCCGTGGCGACGCGGCGGCGGCCGAGATGCGCCGTCTCCTCCCTCACCGTTCGTCGCGATGGGTTGGGGGAGCTCACTTGAAAACACGGGCGATTCGACGACGGGTGACGTTTTCGGCTCGGGGCTTTCCTCGGCTTCCGCCTCGGCTTCAACCTCCCCGTCGATCAGCTCCTCTTGCTCTTCTTCGTCTCCTACTTCTTCTTCTTCTTCTTCTTCTTCTTCGAGCTCGGGCTCGTCCTCGAAGGACGTTTCTTCCTCGAAGGACGCTTCTTCCTCGGGGGTCTCCGCGCCCGATGGCTCGCCTCGACCGGCGGCGTCGCCCGGCCGGATCCGATCGGGGCTCACACCGCCTCCGCATGGGTCGCAAGGCCGCGGGCGATGCCGAGGTGGCGAGCGGACGCGATGACACGGTTTCGACCGAGCAGGATCACGAACGGCCGCGTGAAGATGTAAGCGGTGACGACGTCGGTGAGCGTCGAGATTCCGAGCATGAAGGCGAATCCCTTCACCGCTCCGATCGACAAAAGCCAGAGCACAAGCGCACCGATGAAGCTCACCGCGTCGGCAGAAAGGATCGTGCGGTAGGCGCTGCGGAACCCCTTGTCGACCGAGGCGCGGATCGATCGCCCCGCCCTCACTTCATCCTTTAACCGTTCGAAGTACACGATGTAGGAGTCGACCGTGATGCCCACCGAGACGATCAGGCCGACGACCCCAGAAAGGTCGAGGGTGAGGCCGACCGACGACGCGCTCAGAACCGAGATCAACCCGTACAGAAATGCGGCGGTCGTCACGAGACCCAAGACGACGACAATCCCGAGCGCTCGGTAATAGAAGATCGTGTAGCCCATCACCAATACGAGCCCGAGCAGTCCGGCGAGCAGTCCGGCGTGCAATGAGGATTTGCCGAGGCTCGGTGAGACGGCCTGTGAGGTGAGCGGCTTCATCACCACCGGCAGCGAGCCATACCGCAGGTCGAGGGCGAGTTCGCTCGCCGACGCGTGGGTGAAGTTGCCAGAGATCTGCCCGCTTCCAGGGAAGCTCCTCGAATCGATCGTCGGTGCCGAGACGATCTGACCGTCGAGGTCGTTCGCGACTGGTGTCTCGTAGTACGCCGCCGCGATCTTGTTGAAGGACGTCGTACCTTTGCCGGTGAGGGTGAAGGCAACAACCCACTGACCCGTTGTCAGCAGCTCGGCGTTCGCACCGCTGATGATCGTGCCGGTCGCCTTTGCCGGACCGAGTACGAGGCGCGGCGCGTAGACGCCGCCCGAGTTGAAGATGACGATCTTTTTCGGGTTGTCGTTGGTGATCGATGTTGTCTTGTAGGACGAGTACACCGGATCCTCGCAGTACGAGCCACAGTTGAACTCGCCGCCGTTCGCCGAGGAGTAGTACGCCGAGGTGTAGCGGTAACCGTCGGTCGGCGCCGGCGGCGTGACGTAAGGCTCGGTAGGCGACTTCGTCCCCTTTTTCGCCGCGGGAGCCGTGTAGTAAGGAGCGCCGGCGATGACGGGACGGAAGTACAGCTGCGCGGTCGTGCCGATGATGCTGAGGATCCGCTTCGGATCCTTCACGCCGGGCAGCTCGACGACGACCTGGTTGCCCTGTGTCGTGATGTTCGGCTGCGACACGCCGAGCGCGTCGACGCGGTTCGTCATGATGTTCGCGACGTTCTGCAGCGTCGCCTTCTTCACCGGGTGCGCCGGGACGTAGACGACCGAGAGGCCACCCTCCAAGTCGAGCCCGAGATGCGGCGACCAGCCGAACCCGACCGCGAGGCCGAGCATCCCGAAACAGGCGATGGTCGTCAGCAGGACGCTGGCGATAAGGCGCTGCCGATTCACCTAGCCGCTCTTCTCTTCGCCGGTCTGGGTCTGCTCGGCATCCGGATCGGGCTTCGGCGACGGCGACGGGAAGGACGGCGCGGCTTGGTCCGAATCCGTCGCGTCGGGTGCTGGCGGCGGCGCGGAAACCGCGTCGTCCGGGAACGAAGGCGCCTGCGGCACGCGTTGGCCGACCGCGCGGCGGACGATCTCGACCGTCGTGCCGGGTGCGATCTCGACGAGTACCCGGTCGTCGTTCATCGCCCGGACCGTCCCGACGATCCCCGAACTCGTGATCACCTCGTCCCCGACCGAGACCGCCTTTTGCATCGCCTGCTGCTCTTTCTGGCGTCGCCGCTGCGGTCGCATGAACAAAAAGGCACCGACGGCAAGGATGAGCAAGATGAAGAGGAACGCGCTGCTGCCGCTCGAGGACTTTTTCGAGGAGGACTTCGCGAGGATGCCGAGATCGTGCGGCGAGGTAAGGAGGTGGACGTGCGCGAGGAGCGCGGGAAGGACGTGAACAAAGGTCATGGAGTTGGCACCCGTTTTCTCGGGAACTGAGCAGGTCGAATCGTAGTCCCCGACCTGGGACGTCTTGTCCCCTCCCGGTTGCGAAAACGGTCAGACGTCGAAGAGCGTGCTCGCTTCCTCGGCGGTCAGCGGCGATGACAAGGCGCCGTGCGGTCTCGGAATACCGAGGTGGTCCCAGGCGGCCGGACCGGCGACCCGTCCCCGCGGGGTTCGCGTCAAGAACCCCTGCTGGAGCAGGTAGGGCTCGTAGACGTCTTCGACCGTCTCGGGCTCTTCGCTGACGCTGAACGCGAGCGTCTGCAGTCCGACGGGCTGGCCGGAAAAGCGTACGCACAGCGCCTCGAGGATCTGGCGGTCGAGCCGGTCGAGGCCTCGCTCATCGACGCCGAAGAGTTCGCAACCTTCGCGCGCCGCCTGAAAGTCGATCGCGCCGAGGCCTCGCACCTCGACGAAGTCGCGCACGCGACGCAAGAGCCGGATCGCGAGCCGTGGCGTTCCGCGGGCGCGACTGGCGATCTCCTGCGCACCTTCAGGCGTGCAGTCGACGGCGAGCACATGCGCGGTGCGCCGCACGATCTCGTTGAGTTCGTCGGGTGCGTAGTGCTCGAGACGGGCGACGAAGCCGAAACGATCCCGCAAGGGCCCTGTGACGAGTCCGGTGCGTGTCGTCGCGCCGACCAAGGTGAACGCTGGCAGATCGAGGCGCACCGAACGCGCCGTAGGTCCCTTACCTATGACGATGTCGATCTGGAAGTCCTCCATCGCCGGATAGAGGATCTCTTCGACTGGTCGCTGCATCCGGTGGATCTCGTCGATGAAAAGGATCTCACCCGGCTGCAGGCCGGTGAGGATGGCGGCCAGGTCACCACCGCGCTGTAGAGCTGCGCCCGATGTAACCCTGAGGCCGACCCCCATCTCGTTCGCGACGATCCCGGCGAGCGTCGTCTTGCCGAGGCCCGGTGGGCCGGCGAACAACAGGTGGTCGACGCTCTGGCTGCGTCGGCGCGCCGCCTCGAGCACGATCATGAGGTGCTCTTTCACGCGCGCCTGCCCGACGAACTCCGACAGCCGCCGAGGCCGTAGCCCTGCTT
>JBAVUF010000151.1:0-13626 GCA_049696635.1 Acidimicrobiales bacterium
CCGTCGCGTACGCCGTCGCTGCGGCGCGGGTGGCGAGCACCGCCGGCAGCGACACGCGATGGCCGACGATTCGTTGCGCGAATTCGGGGAGCAGATCGAGGCCGGCGGCGTGGATCACGCGGTGAGAAGCGGCCTCGATCGGATGGTCCGACATCGGGCGGTCCAAGAGCATGAAGGCGAAGCGTGAGCCCTCGGTGACGGCCAGCTCGGGAGCGATGACTCGCAGGTAGTCGCGCGCCTCGTCGACCGACGACGGCACGTCACGCGCCCCGATGCGGGTCGCGAACTCCGTCATCTCCTTCAAGTACCGGTCCTTTTCCTCGCGAAGCAGCGGAGACCGCGAATACCGCTGGTAGGCGCGGAGCAAGCACCAGACCTCGGCGACGTGAACGAACGTGAGTAGTGACGGTTCGTTCGCCGAGTAGGGACGCCCGTCTGCGGTCCGACCGCGGACGCGATCGTGAACGGCGCGCACGCGGTCGATCAGCGTTTCCGCGAGCTCGGTCGGTCCGAACGTCGTCCACCAGACAAAGCGCGCCGTGCGGATCAGCCGGGGGAGGACGTCGGTCACCAGATCCGAGTGGTCGGTGACACCCGCCATCACGCGAGGGTGCAGCGACTGCAGGAGCAACGACGCGTGGCCGCCGTAAAGCAGCGTCGGGAGATCAGCGTGAACCCGCCAGACGACCGAACTTGGCCCGAAGAGCCCGGGGTCGCCGGCCGGAGCCTCGTAACGCTCGAGGCCGTAGGGGTCCTCGCCGAATTCGAGCATCGGCACCGGCGAGATCAAGGCGAGGAGGAGGTGGATCGGTTCGATCTCCTCCGAGTCGGCGTCACTAGCCAGCGCGAGCGGGTTCTCGCGAGCGGGCTTCCCGTCGGTCATTCGTCAAGCCTTAGCGCGGAGACGAACGCCTCCTGGGGGATCTCGACCCGGCCGATTGATTTCATCCGACGCTTACCTTCCTTTTGTTTCTCGAGCAGCTTGCGCTTGCGCGTGACGTCACCGCCATAGCACTTCGCGAGGACGTCCTTGCGCTTCGCCTTCACGGTCTCACGGGCGATGATGCGCCCGCCGATCGCGGCTTGGATCGGCACGTCGAAGAGCTGACGGGGGATGAGTTCGCGCAGCTTCTCGGTCATCTTCCGTCCGTACTCCTCGGCCTTCGTCCGATAAACGATCGAGGAGAACGCGTCGACTGGCTGGCCGTTCAACAAGATGTCGACCTTGACGAGATTGGCCGCTTCAACCCCGGCGGGCTCGTAGTCCAAGCTCGCGTAGCCCTTCGTCCGGCTCTTCAGCTGGTCGAAGAAGTCGATGACGATCTCGCCGAGCGGCAATCGGTAGACGAGCTCCAAACGCTGTGCGGACAGATAGTGCATCAGTTCCTGACGTCCGCGTTTTTGCTGACAGAGTTCGATGATCGTCCCGACGTACTCGGCGGGCGTGACGATCGTCACCTTCAGCATCGGCTCTTCGATGTGGTCGACGCGTTGAGGCTCGGGGAGCGCGGACGGGTTGTCGACGAGCTCGGTCGTGCCGTCGGTGAGATGGACGACGTACTCAACCGATGGAGCTGTCGCGATGAGCGACAGGTTGAACTCCCGCTCGAGGCGCTCGCGCACGATGTCCATGTGTAAAAGACCGAGAAAGCCGCAACGGAAGCCGAAACCGAGCGCGGTGGAGGTCTCCGGCGTGTAGGTGATGCTGGCATCGTTCAAGCGCAGCCGTTCGAGGGCGTCGCGAAGCTCGGGGAACTCGTCCCCATCGATCGGGTAGAGGCCGCAGAAGACCATCGGCTTCGGGTCCTGGTAACCGGCGAGCGGTTGTTTGGCCGGGCGGGCGGCGGCGGTGATCGTCTCGCCGATTCGAGCCTCGGCGATGTTCTTCACACCCGCGATCAGATAGCCGACCTCTCCCGGCCCGAGCGCGTCGACGGGAACGACCGCGGGCTGACGCAGGCCGATCTCTTCCACCTCGTGGACGACGCCCGCCTGCATGAAGCGCACGCGGGCGGCGGTCCGGATCACGCCGTCGACGACGCGAATGGCGCTCACGACGCCGCGGTACTGGTCGTAGTACGAGTCGAACACGAGGGCGCGCAGCGGCGCTTCGGCGGTGTCTTTCGGCGGCGGGATGCGTTCGACGACCGCGTCGAGGAGCTCGGGGACCCCTTCACCCGTCTTCGCGGAGATCCGCAGCACCGAGTTGCGGTCGATGCCGAGCACGTTCTCGATCTCCTCCGCGTAGCGGTCCGGCTCGGCAGCTGGGAGGTCGATCTTGTTCAGCGCGGCCACGATCTCGAGGTCGTCCTCCATCGCCAGGTAGGAGTTGGCGAGGGTCTGGGCCTGGATCCCCTGGGAGGCGTCGACGAGCAGGATCACGCCCTCACAGGCCGCGAGGCTGCGGGAGACCTCGTAGGAGAAGTCGACGTGGCCGGGGGTGTCGATGAGCTGCAAGGTCGTTCCCCGCCAGTTCACCCGGACGTTCTGCGCCTTGATCGTGATGCCGCGTTCGCGCTCGATGTCCATCGAGTCCAAGAACTGCTCGCGCATTTCGCGGGGGTCGACCGCACCGGTCAGCTCAAGGATCCGATCCGAAAGCGTCGATTTGCCGTGGTCGACGTGGCTGATGATGGAAAAGTTCCTGATCTTGGATGGATCGACCACCCCATCATCGTGCCACCCGACTTGGACCGATCAGCGCGCTCGGTGCTGAAGAGAGACTCAGCCGTATTTCCCTTCTCCGGAGGAGGCTGCGAACGCCCCTGATACCATGACCTGCTCCAAAGCAGCGACCGAGGGATTTCGTGGCGAACATCAAGAGTCAGATCAAGCGGAATCGGCAGAATGAAGTCCGGCACGCCCGGAACAAGGCGGTGCGCTCCGAGGTGAGGACGCGCTCAAAGCGCGCGATCGCCGACGCCGTCGACGGCGCGGCTGACCTCCCCGCAACGCTCGAGTCGGCCGTCCGGCGGATCGACAAGGCCGCTGCGCAAGGCATCATCCACAAGAACCAGGCGGCACGGCGGAAGTCACGCCTGATGCGTGCCGTCAATCGCGCGACTAGGCCCGTTACCTCTTAGCCAGCTGACGGCGGGCCGAGCGCGAGGCGTTTCGGCGGCAGCGGTCCGTCGAGTGCCTGCAGCATGTTCGTCGCGTTCCCCTCGAAGCCGAGCGCCCACGTGCCGACGCCCGCAAGGTGAAAGTGGGCGGCGAGCGCCCGTTTCAGCGCCACGCTCGCCGGATTGTCGTACCAGGTCTCGTGCCAGGTCTTGCCGATCTGAAAATGCGTCCAGGCGGTGCGCGTCACCGTGTCCCACGTCGGCGCGTGGTTCGCAGCGAGGATCGCTTCGTAGGTCACGTCAGTCGGGTAGGGCTTGAGGGCCTGGGAGCCTTTGGCCCTACCCTCAGTGGTGAAGTCGACGCCGTAGAACGGAACGCCGAGTAAGAGCTTGCTCGCCGGAACGACCTTCACGTACTGGATGAGGGATAAGACGTCGCTCAGTCCGAGATCGTTCGCGTACAGCGGCGCCGTCGGCGACGCGTTGGCGAACTGCTCCATGTCGTATCCCATGATGAAGAGGCGATCGACGAACGGAGCGAGCTTCGCGACGTCAAAGAAGTTCGAGCTGTCTCCGGCGGACTGCGGGTACGTATCGAGGACGATTTCTCCGCGCATGCCGTCGGAGCGCAAGGCACGCACGAGATCGCGTACGAAGACCACGAATCCGGAACGCTCGGAGCCGTTCGTTCCTTCGATGTCGATGTCCACCCCGTCGAGCCCACCCGTCGCGACAACGCTCGCGAGCGCGTGAGCGAGTGTCGAACTCGTCGCGGTGGGGTGGTGGACGAGATGGCTGATGACCTCGGGCCGCGTTGTCGAGATCGTGAAGAGCGCCCGATCTCTCGCTGCGTGCGCCGCGCCGATCAGGCTCTCGTACCCGGTCGACTCGTAGTCCGACCACCCCGGTCCGCTCTCAACGAAGCCTCCGTTGGGGCCGACCTCGACGCCGAAGAGCGCGATCTCGCTGACGTCGGCGAGCTCGGTTGGAGTGATCGACGACGCTGTCCAGTACGGAATGAAGCCGAGTACTTCGGCGGGCGCCATCGGCTTGCGGTAGACGATCAACGGATGCGCGCTCGCCGTCGAGCCGGTTGGGACGTCGAGGAGAGCGGATGCGGCACTGACGTCGCTGATCTCTTCGCGCCGCAGCTTTTGGTTGGCCTTCGCCGCCCGGATCGCGGCGATCTCCGAGGGGGTGAGAGATGGTTTGCTCGGTCCGATTGCGCCGGCAACGAAAGCGCCGATCAGACCACCCACCGCCAGAAGAATGACGACTGCGAGCACGCGGGACCGCCGTGGCGTCGCTCCCACAATCCGGCGAGCGTAGTTGGGGCCAACTCCACCGAGAGCCGATAGCCGCCCACCGGTAGCATCAGAGCGCGATCGGCGAGGATCGCAAGGAGGAAGTGTGCGAGTCGTCGTGAACTTCGACACGTGCGAATCGAACGCGGTTTGCATGGGGATATTGCCGCAGGTCTTCGAGGTACGCGACGACGGCTTCTTGTACGTTCTCGACGAACATCCTCCTGAGGCGTTGCGCGATCAACTCGAAGAGGCGGTCCTTTCGTGTCCGACAGGGTCGATCTCGATCGCCGAGGAGTGAACACCGAGATCGCGCCGCGCGTGCGATTCGCCCCGTCACCGACGGGGTACTTCCACGTCGGCGGGGCGCGCACCGCGCTCTATAACTGGCTCGTCGCAAGGAAAGGTGGCGGGCAGTTCGTTCTGCGGATCGAGGACACCGACCGGGAACGCTCGAAGCCTGAGTGGATCGGTGGCATCCTCTCCGCGCTCGAGTGGCTGGGTATTGACTGGGACGAAGGTCCGTACCTCCAGTCGGAACGATCGCAGGTCTATGCGGACGTCGCGCGCCGCTTGTACGAAACGGGCCACGCGTACGCGTGCGACTGCACACGCGAGCAAATCGAAGAACGGACGAAGCAGAACGCAATACCTGGCTACGACGAGTTCTGCCGGAACCGTCATCTCGAACCTGGGCTCGGTCGCGCACTGCGCTTTCATGTTCCGGACGACGGAGTGACGATCGTGCAGGACGTTGTCCGCGGTGCCGTCGAGTTCCAGAACTCGACGATCGAAGATTTCGTCCTGGTGAAGTCCAATGGCGACCCGTTGTTCGTGCTCGCAGTCGTCGCCGACGACCGTGACATGCGAATCACGCACGTCATCCGTGCCGAGGAGCACCTGCCGACGACGCCGAAGGCTGTGCTGATCTGGGAGGCGCTCGGCGGATTACCTCTGCCGGTCTTCGCCCACCTTCCCGTTCTCGTCAACGAGAAGCGCCAGAAGCTCTCGAAGCGTCGCGACCGTGTCGCGATCGAGGACCACCGGGCGCAGGGGTATCTACCGGAGGCAATGCGGAATTACCTCGTATTGCTCGGCTGGGGACCTCCCGATCAGCGGGAGATCCTCACGGTGGGCGAGATGATCGACGAGTTCCGGCTCGAAGACGTGAACGTTTCGCCGGCGTTCTTCGATGAGAAGCGGCTCGACCATTTCAACGGCGTCTACATCCGGGCATTGTCCATCGAAGATTTCGTCACGAGAACGCTCGAATTCCTCGAGACGGCCGAAGTTCCGTGGAACGCCGACGCGTTCGACGCGTCCTTGTTCGTGCGCCTCGCGCCGCTGATCCAAGAGCGGGTTACGACGCTCGCCGACGTCATCCCGCTTGTCGCTTTCCTCTTTTCGGACCCCTTCGTTCCCGAGCCGGAGTCGTTCGACAAGGCGATCCGCAACGACCCGGAGGCGAAGTCCATCCTCGAAACGGCACGAGAAGGTTTCGCCGGCATCGAATGGAACGCGACGTCGATGCGACCGGTCCTCGATGCCGCGGTGGAGCGAACGGGGCGAAAGCTCGGCAAGGTGCAGGCGCCGGTGCGTGTCGCGACGCTCGGATCGACCGTCGGACTGCCGCTGTTCGAATCGCTCGAAGAACTTGGCCGTGATCGCACGATCGCTCGGATCGAGGCGGCGATCGCTGCTATTTAGTCACGCGACTGTCAAACTTTTTGGGTGATGATCTTCGGGTTCCGGATCTTCTACCGGATCGTGACGCTCCTCATCACCGCGGCGATCGTGTATTTCGTCGTCACCGCGGTGCAGGTGGAAACCGCGGCGCATAGAGCGCGCTCGCCGAAGCGGGCGGAGCACGCTGCGCTGATCGTTGTCACCGGGACGCCGGGCATGCCGAACATGTCCGCCGACTACCGCGCCAAGCTTCGCGTCGCATCGTCGCTTTACAGGCGGGGTCTCGCTCCCGTGCTCATCATCGCGGTACCGTCCGGGGTGAGTCGTAAGGGTGCGCTCTCTGCGCAACGCACCAAGGAACTCGAGTCAGTTCTGAAACCGGCCGAGGCAACCGCGGTTCTCGCAACGGACGCCGGAACGGAGTTCTCGCGCGTCGAAAAATGGGTCGGACGAGGACATCGTGTGATCGTCGTCACGGACGCGATCAATGCGCTGTACATGGAATCCGTCGCCACCGGCGACGGTCTGGTGCCTGAGGTCGTTGCGCCTCCAGGTTCGAAAAAGTTCGTCTTTTCGCAGATCTCGCCGCTGTTTCGGGAGGCGTCGGGAGTTGCCGTTGGCCGCGTGATCGGTTTCGCCCACGCGACCTGGGCGACGAAATAGTCGGGCCTATCGCCCCAACGGGGACCGACGGAGGTCCCGAATAGGATGGGCCATCGCCCGATCGGGGGTGGTGTAATCGGCAACACGACAGGTTCTGGCCCTGTTATTGGGGGTTCGAGTCCTCCCCCCCGAGCGAAGCGAGCGTGGCACCGCGGCTTTGCTCCGATTCGACTGACGGGAGCAAGTGGCGAGCGTCGCGACGCCCGGCCCCATCGTCTAGCGGCCTAGGACACCACCCTCTCAAGGTGGAGACACGGGTTCGAATCCCGTTGGGGCTGCCAGAAAGTGCAGGTCAAATGGGGCAATTCGTCCCCAGCGCGCGTCGTGTCACTTACCTGGCGCATTACCTGGAACATTCGCGTCCGGCAAAATTGTCACACCTCTCGCGTAGCTTGAACTTCCGTGGCGACGCGCTCGAGGAAAATTAAGAGGACAGCGGGGGCACCAGGACAGCGCCGGCGATCGTTCGGCACAGTTCGCTACGACCCGATTCGTAGGTCATCGCCGTGGCGAGCGAGCTTCATGTTCGATGGCACCCGAACCTCGAAGTCGTTTGCGACTGAGGTTGCCGCGAACGACTGGCTTGCCGAGCGACGGCAGTTAATCAGGACGGGTCAACTTCTCGATCCAAAGGCCGGGGCAGTCACGGTCGCATCGTGGGGCGAACGCTTTCTGAGCAAGCGGGAGCCGGAGCTCGCTCTGAGCACGTTTTACGAGTACTCGGACAAATTCCGGCTTCACATCGTGCCGTTCTTGGGCTCTTGCCAGCTCAAGCATCTCGTGCCGAGTGACGTCGATGCCTGGCAACGCGACCTCAAGGATCCGGAGAGGACGACGATCTCGACGGCGCGCGCGCACGATGGGAAAGCCACGCGGGCGAAGGCATATCGCGTCCTTCACACGATGCTTCAGGCGGCCGTCGAAGACCGTGTTATCCCGACCAACCCTTGCACTAAGTCCGAATATGCCGAAGAGGGGTCGGACGAGCGCGACATACCGCATCAAGACGACATCCCACTTCTTGTGACCGCAATGCCGGAGCGCGAACGCCTCATCGTTCTCCTCGCGTGTTGGTGCCATTTGCGTCTCGGTGAATTTCTCGCACTTCGTAGGAGCTCGTTCGGACTGGATCTCAAGTACATGTGGGTCCGAGAGTCCGTGTGGTCCGCACCCGATGGACGGCGAATCACGAAGGCGCCAAAAACGAAAGCCGGCAAGCGAAAGGTTTCAGTGCCGGCATGGATTCAGCCGGTACTTTCAGATCACATAGAACGGTTTGCCGCGCCTGGGCGAGACGGTCTGCTTTTCATCGGGGCGCGCAGCGGACAGCAACTCCGAAAGCACGTTTTCGAGAATCATTGGCGGCGGGCGCGAACCACAGTCGGGTTGCCCAACGTCAGGCTTCATGACCTGCGTCATGCCGGCGGAACGTTCGCGGCGCAAACCGGAGCAACGACGAAAGAGCTCATGGTCCGCTTAGGACATTCCACACCACAAGCAGCGCTTCGCTATCAGCACGTTGCGGCGGGACGCGATGAGGCGATCGCCGATGCGCTCAGCGCTATGGCTGAGAGCGCCGAACTCTCAGCACAAGCCGAACTGGTTGCGGGAGCAGAGGAGCTCCTCCGAGAGAGCTAGGCAGCGCCGACAACGCCGGCGGGCTCCTTGTTCTCCGAGTCCGACAGAAACGTCATCACAATCTCGTCGACTGCTTCGAAGACGATGGGGTGGTAGATCCACGAACGTCCGGCCTTCGTCGCCGGGATGCCCCACCTCACGCGGCGATCTCTCATCGTTCGGGTAGCGATACGCCAACGCCCCGCCGCTTGGTCCTCCGTGAGCCAGCGCCACGAAGGGACTTTCGGGACGACGTGAGGAACGTTCGCCGCGATCGCAGCGGCGATCCGAGCGTCGCGATCAGCACGCCGCGCCTCGTAGTCGAGGCGCGCGAGGCGCTCTGCCGACGTTTCGAATCGTGTCTGTACCCCCACAATTGGAGGTTACGGAGATCTCTGAAAAATCGGAGGTGGCCGCACGAAGCCCTTGTTAGAGGGAGCACGTTCGAACTTGAAATCTATTGACGAGGTGTGACTGCAAATTGATGGTCCGCGGTCTACCTACCGGCTGAGATCTGTCACACCTCGACGCGAGATTTCAAGTTGAGTGTCGCTCGAAAAAGCGTCGTCCCGTTCCGCACCGACGAGCGACCGGCGGACGCAAGGGGCGGGATCCGCCCGGTGCCGGGGCCAACTTCGGACTCCAGTGCCCGATCTTCGTACTTTGGGGGTCAAAGTATTCAAATCGGGCCCCCGAATACCTTCAAAACTGTAGCTGGCATTCATACTTTCCGGCTTGCCTCCTTTCGGGGTTGCCAGCACCCTGACAAGTTGGCAAGCCAGATTGCTGGCAAGCGGGCTGCTGCCTCTAGCAGCGTCGACGAGTTCGCATGCCAGCGGACTGAGTGGTTCTCCTAGACGAATCGATGCTCGCTCCAGGCGTTAATGGAAGCTGACCTCATTCCGGCCCTCAACACCCACATGGCGCTAAAAGCGCCCGGGGGTAGATCGGGGTGCTGGCGGGCCGTTGAGGCGCTCTACGGGCTTCTACGGGCCGCTCAGACGATCCGGGTCCATGGGCAGGGATTTCCCAAGGAGATCAGATCGCCGGGGTCGGGTGTGACGCGGTCGATGTGCCGATGTCTTTCCGTTACGACAAACGGAGGAAGCGAGATGGATCGGCGAGCGACGCAGTACCGGGGACCAGGTCGCGTGAAGCAAACGAAGTCACCGTACCGGGACAGTCCGATCGCACAGAGACCTCTGCCCGCCCACCTTAAAGACCAGTTTCTCCGTTACCTCAACTTCATGGCGGATCGGGTGACCGTTCCAGAGTGCGCTCCCGGAAAGCCAGGACCGCTGACCAAACTCGATCGCCGCGTTCTGGAGTACCTGGAGAACGACATCACGTTCGGCTCGATTGAATCGACGAAGACCACCTCGACAATCGCGAAGGATGTTGAGGCGCACGCCAACCACGTGCGCGTGTCAATGCGTCGCCTCGCCGCTGCGGGGCTTGGCGCCGATCACTCGGCATCGAAACGCGGGCGCCCTTCAAGACGGCACGGTTTCCCAGTCAGCTGGGAATTCCTGATGCCTCACAGTCTCTGCTCGGTCTCAGAGGACGAGTGGGGTTCGTTCCTGAAGACACCGACGCCAAAGAACTTCAGAGCTCTCGTGCTCGCTCACCGGGATGACGAGGTCGAACAGAGAGTGCTGACCGGCTCGGGAGTCATTCGCCTTCAGACGAGGGCGAGAAAGGAAAGGCAAAGCAGCAACAACCTGCTCAGCGAGTACGACTTGGATTTCTTTCCAACCGCAAGGATCCCATCCGCCCTTAGCGACGAGCTCTTGATGGCGCTTAGGCACACGTTGTACGAGGACCTCGAACAGATCGCGATCGGACGAGGGCTCCGCCACCCGTGCTTGCCGGCGGGCGAGGTCGGGAGGACATTGCAGCGCGTAGACGAGGTCGCCAACGCACTCACACTCGTCAATTTGGCGTTCCAGAAACAGTGGTCTGCGTGCTTTCAGCGTTCGCTCGAGGGAGCTTCCTTGATTGAGTGTCGGATCCACGAAGAACATCGTCGGCTCGACCTCGCTCGCGATAGGAACCTCGGAATCCTCGACGAAGCAGACATCGCCGAGTTCCTCCGCGTCTTTCCCGATTACCTCGACCGTCTCTCCGAGGCAGCCAATCTCTTGTTCCATCGGAAGGAAGCGGTCGCCGAGGAATTCGGGGAAGGGGTGCGCCTAGACCCGGAATATGCACTTGACTTGGTGCGGAGTTGGCTTCAACTCGCCTCGACCGCCGCTGTCGCGATGCGGGGCGCACTCGACCGGATCATCGAACGCAGAGATTCGGACTCCGCGGAGCTCGACGGCGAATTCGCGGCTGCCGTCGAGCGCTGCGAGCGTGCCGTCGACTTCCAGGTCCAACTGCAAGCTGCCATCGCGGACGGCCGCGAGCTCGAATTCCGACTCAAAAGGGTCGCCTAATCCAACAGATTTGTTGGTTTTCTAATCCAACGAGTTTCGTTTGATTTCGGGTTCTCGAAACCAACGAGTCTCGTTGGTTTTCTGACCCGACCCCGCCCACGCTGTCCCTGGCCAGCGCCATAAAAGCTCGGAGATCGGCTCACCGATTAAGAACCAAGCTCTTAATACCGGCTGATCTGCGCGTAAACGAACAGAGCGGCGAGAGGACGCGAAGAACACACACGTGTGTGGGCTTCGGAGTCTTACTCGTGACTACTCAGCGATTACTCACGGAGCAACTTCGATCATTAGCGCGTTCGTCGACACTCAATGTGTCGATGTACAAGCCGTGGAACCAAATTTCTACGAGCTGCTCGAAGTCTCTCGGAATGCCTCGACTGAGGTGATCGATGCGGCGTGGCGCAAGCTCCTCGCGCGGAACCACCCTGATCGTGGCGGCGAGACCGAGGTGGCGAAAGTGCTCAACGAGGCGCACCGAGTGCTGGCCGACAGTTTCCTGCGAGCTGAATATGACCTTGAGTTGCGAACGGCCGCCGAAGATCGCAACGACTTTGGAAGCGAGTCCGAGCCACGCGACGCCGGCGAATCGACCAGCGAGGTTCCATCACCCGCGGATAGAGCAACTGCTTTCCGAAGACTTGCTCTCGATGCGCCGTTCGTGCTGCGACTGTCTGTGGGCCGTTGGCTTCGTCTTGCCGCCTACCTCGCGATCGACGTCGCTGCCGCCGAACCCCACTCACCGAAGTACGTGTGGATCCCGATCGGATTGGTGATCGCTGTCACCCTTGCTCTTCTCGCGGGTCATCCCCCGCTTCGCCGACGCGGTGCGGCGACCGCGCTCGCACTCGCCGCCGCATTCCCTCTCAATCAAGGGATGCAGGGCGCGGCCGTTATTGGCGTCGTAGCGCTCGTCATGTTCGGCGTAGCCGTGGCCTGGCGACGGCACGGTCCGGCAGTCGTGCCGAATGGGAAAGGAGAGTCATGAACCGGATCGCTCGATTCGCACTTCGCGTGTTGGTCGAGTTCGTCGCATTCAACGCGACGGTCATCCTCGGCGGCTTTTGGATCGGAGGAATCATCGTCGAGGGGCTGATCGCTCTTACTACGAAGCGTCGAGGTTCCGCTCCGTGGGCGCCGTGGGGTCAGCCCTGGAAGCCGTTCAACGACCCCTGCTGGATCGCAATCGTGAAGGTCTGGGAATTTCGCAATCGCGGAGTCGCGAAACTGCGGTCCCCGTCTCCGCCCGTCCCTCCGCCTCCGCGCCCGATCTCCACGCGCACGTCGGGTCGGCGCCTCGATTCGAACCGCCACCGCGAGGTGACGCGATGAACACGAGTGAGCCGTTCGACCGCTTCCGCCAACGTCCGTCACGGCGAGGCCTGCTCGGAACGTATGAGCGCGCTATTCGGCGATACCAACGGTGGCGCTTGCACCTTGAGCTCCGTGCGAACCGAATGACGTTCGATGAGTGGGCGGGGGAATGCGCAGACGCTCAACGCGAGCTTGGTCGGATGATCGGTGTCTTCGTCGCTGACGCCGCGCGGTACACGCACGCGAGCCTGATTCTTTTGATCGCTACCCAACTCGTTCGCAGATACCCATCGTCTGTGACTGGCGTCATCTTCGTCGGCTCCGTCGCCTACTTCGTGGGGTGGTGTGTCTTCGTGATCGTCCGGATCGTCCGAGTCGCGCTCCATTGGAAAGAGGAGAAGGCGTCATGCCGACCACAGTCGTGAATTCCTCCGATCCCGTTGCGAGCTTCACCGAACGCGATTTCGAAGTACTGATGTCGCTTATCGGCACGACCGACGACGGCGAAACGGTCGAGGAGGTCGCCCAGCATCAGCTCGCTCTCGATGAGCATTTTCGGATTTCTACCGAGCTCGTGTCGAAACTCGCCGCGGTGCTTGCCGTGATGCCGGCCCTCGCCGGGCTTCGGCTCGCCGTCGAGCGGATCGTTAGCTCTCGCCACTCACTTCTGCTCAGCGATGCCGATGACGACGGAGCCGACGATGACTGAGCGCCGGGTCGGCCATGGGACGAACCCGCCGACCGTTCACTCCTCAACGGCACGAGCACGCACCTCACCCTCGTCGTCACGTCGCCCCGCACGTCCCGCATCCGGCACGCCCGTTTCCGCCGCGCCGACCGCTCCGTCCGCCATGTCCGAGACGATCGACCCGGCCCGCCTCGTCCTTCGGTACTTCGCCCCGCTTACGGATCGAGGTTGGTCTCCAACTCATTGCGTCGCTGCGATCCGATCGTCCCGGCTTGCCGACCTCGCCCCGGTTCGAGAGCGTCTTGACTCGATGTCGCGCAAATCCGGCGACCGGTGGTTGCGGGGGTTGGCCTCGCGGTCTCGCAGGTACACGAAGCCCGGGCCAAAGTTCTTGAGCCGTCTCGAGCGCGAGTTTTGGGCGGAGCTTCTTCGCCCGGTCCCCGGCAGAACCGCAGTGGTCGACTCTTGGCTCTTGCTCCTCTTCCTCGACGAGCAGTCGCGCCTGAGTTCGCCGGAAGTGCGAGTCGGCTATTCCGAGCTCGAGGAGGTGAGCGGACTCGCGCGCTCGACTTGCCAGTGCGCCGTCGAGCGATTGATCGACGCCGGTCGCCTCGTCCGCACTTCGCCGAGCCCCGGCGGTGGGAGACCCCACCGTTACAAGGTTCGATGGACGCACACGGCACCTCACACTTCGCGTCCGTCTCCGCTCCGCTTCGCGGACGCGATTGTGGGTACCGAGGACGATCCTCCCCCCCTTGTCTCGGAGCAAAGCTCCGCCGGGGCCGGCTCGTCTAACTCTCCGACCGACCCGCTCGCCCCGGCGCTCCGTTCGTCGTTGCGCTCGCCCGCGTGGCACC
>JBAVUF010000152.1:0-15968 GCA_049696635.1 Acidimicrobiales bacterium
GGGTTGCGGCGGCGATGAACGACGCCGAGCGACGGGCGGCGAGCGGGCAGGTCTCGGTGCGGACGCCAGGCGGTGTCGAGCTTCGCCTCGTCGAGGTGACCGAGGAGCTGATCGCCTCGGCGTACCGGGTGATCGCGAACGGAACCCTCTGGCCGCTCCTGCACGGTCTTTTCGACGCGACGTACCGCCCGGTTCTCGACCGGCGCTGGCACGAGGCCTGGGAGGGCTATCGCGCGTACAACGCCGCGTTCGCGGACGAGATCGCCCGAGTCGCTGACGACGGGGCGACCGTTGTCGTGAACGACTACCACCTCGCGCTCTGCGGCTCCGAGCTCGCGAAGAACCGCCCCGACCTGCGAACGATTCACTTCTCGCACACGCCGTTCTGCGGTCCGGAAGAACTCGACGTGTTGCCCGCCCAGATCCGGCGCGAGCTGCTCCAGGGTCTCTCCGCGTACGGGACGACCGCATTCCACACGCATCGTTGGGCGAGATCCTTCGAGCGCTGTGTCGCCGACGCGCGTATGCCGGGGGCGAATGTCGCCGTCATCCCCCTCGGGGTCGACGCGGAGGAACTTTTGCGTATCGCCGACACGGATGAGGTCGCGCGGTCGCGTAACGACATCGTCGCGAACCTCGGGGGGCGACGTCTCATCTTCCGAACCGACCGCGTCGAACCTTCGAAGAACATCGTGCGCGGCTTCCTTGCGTACGAAGCACTCCTCGAGGATGACAAATCCCTGCTCGACGAGGTCGTCCTCTCTGCGCGCCTTTATTCGTCGCGCGCCGAGCTTCCGGAATACATCGCCTATCGCAGCGCGATCGAACAGGTCAGCGCTCGCATCAACAAGAGATTCTCGAGGGCGAAGCATGCGCCGATCGAGCTCGAGATCGCCGATGATCTCGACGCGTCGATCGCCTCGCTGTCGGTAGCGGATGTCTTGTTGATCAACCCGATCCGAGACGGTATGAACCTTGTCGCGAAGGAAGGCGCCGTTCTAAGCCGTACCTACGCCACTCTCGGACTGAGTGTGCAGGCAGGAGCGTACGAAGAACTCGGTGACTACGCGCTCGCAATCGAACCGTTCGACATTGCAGGAACCGCGCAGGTTCTGCGCGACGCCCTCGCACTCGATGAACGCGAGCGGCGAACGCGGTGGCAGAACCTCGCCGAGATCGCCGGCAGACGACCGCCCTCCGTGTGGTTCGGCGAAGTCGTCGAACGGGCGACGACCACCGAAAACCGCGTTAGCTAAACGGCCGCTGCGGCGAGGCGCTGCAAGAACGCGAGCGCGCCGTGCGGCCCCTCGACGCGCACGTCGGCGAGTTCCAAAAGCTCGGGCGGGACATCCGGACTCGCCGCAACGACGAGCACGGCGGTGAAGTCGCGAGCGCGTTCGAGATCGCGCGCCGCTCGGAATGCCGGAATGTCGCCGACGTCGTCTCCAAGGACGCATCCGACGGTGACGTCCGCGAAGATCGATCGGATCGCGACTCCCTTGTCCTGAGCGGGGTCGGGGACGAGCTCGATCGCCGTCTTCCCCTCTCGGGCGTACAAGCCGTGACGTGCGGCGAGCTCACGGGCGAGCGCAAGCGAAGCGTCTCTTTTCGCAGGGGCCCGTCGCCAATGGAGCGTCAGGGCGATGCCCTTTGCCTCCACGATCACGCCAGGCGACGCATCGGCGCGCGCCTCACGCAAGGCGGCGTCGACCGAGTCGGCATAGCGCTGTCGCTCGGGCGGTTCGACCACGGTGCCGTCGGCGAGGCGGTGCTCGAGGCCGTACTGGCCATAGAGCTCCACCGGCTCGTGCTCGAGGCCAAGCCTGTCGACTAAGAACGCGACTGGACGTCCGGATACGACGGCGAGCTTCTTGAAGCGCCGGGCAAGCGTATGGACCACGCTCACCGCACCGGGAAGCGCTAGCGCCTCGGCGGGGTCGGTGACAATCTCGGCGAGCGTGCCGTCGAAATCGACGGCGATCCCCGTGACCTGCGGAGACGCGACGAGACGCGCGATCGCGCGCGCTTCGGGGGTCAGCGCGGCCGACGTTTGCGGGGCGGTTCCGCGGCGAACCTCGCGCGCCGACGCTCGTCGCGTCGGCGCCGCAATCGACGGACGGTCAAAGGATCGTACGCGGCGGCTGCCTCGGAATCGCAGAGCGCGCCAACGATCGCGTAGTAGCGCGTGCGCGACAGGCCGACGTCTTCACGGATGATGTCGCTCTTCGCGGGTCGGTTCCTCATCACTGGCCAGCACCTCTCGAGGTCGAGGACCGCGATCTCGGTGGCGGTCAGCATCACAGCACGATCTCCACGACTCGACATTGCCGTCGATCACGCGTGGATGCAAGCATCCTCGCTTTCGTGGAGGTCGCTTGTCGCGCGCGGTGCCAATATGGGATGTGGTGGCGTCGAACGTCAATGACCTCGTGGCCTTCGGTGGCGGGATTGTCTCGTTCGCGTCTCCGTGTGTGCTACCGGTCGTGCCGGCGTATCTCTCGATGGTCACCGGACTCGATCTTGGTGAGCTCCAACGGGGACGCAAGCGTCAGATCGCACGGATCGCCCGTGACACGCTGTTGTTCATCTTCGGCTTTGGGGTCGTCTTCGTCCTCCTCGGTGTCTCGGCGACGGCGATCGGATCCACGCTCGTTCGCAATCACACGCTTTTGACCCGAATCTCCGGTGGCGTCATCCTCGCGATGGCGACGTTCTTAGCGGCCTCCGTGGTGGTTAACCTTCCCGTGCTCTACGGCGAAGCGCGGTTTCACGTGAACGCGTCGCGCTTTGGTCCCTTCGCGGCGCCGGTCGCGGGTGTCGCATTCGGGTTCGGCTGGACGCCGTGCATCGGTCCGGTGCTCTCTTCGGTGCTCGTCGTCGCGCTCAGCGACCGCGGGCTCGGGAACGGCGCGGTGTTGCTCGCGTTCTACGCCCTCGGCCTCGGGGTCCCGTTCCTCATCGTCGGATGCGGTCTCGGCACGGCCGCCGGCGCGCTGAAGATCGTCCGCCGGCACCTGCGCGCGATCACTCTCGGCTCGTCGGTCCTGCTCGCGTGTTTCGGTGTCTTGCTGGTCCTAAACAAGCTGAGCTGGGTGACGTCGGTGCTCGAGAGCTGGATGCGAGACGTCGGACTCGGGCGGCTCATCACCCTCGGCTGAGTCGTTACGCGGCAGCCAAACGGCGCGCGACGTAGAGGAGGATCCCACCGTTGCGGTAGTACGCCTCTTCGGTCGGCGTGTCGATCCGCACGATGGCAGAAAAGGTCCTGTCGTCCGCCCGCACGTTCACGCGTCCGCCCATCAGGGCACCCTCTTTTGCTGAGGCGAGTCCTTCGATCGCGAACACTTCGTCGCCAGAAAGGCCGAGGGACTGCGCGTTCTCACCGTCGGCGTACTGGAGGGGAACGATGCCCATCCCGATGAGGTTCGAGCGGTGGATGCGCTCGAAGCTTTCGGCGATCACCGCACGCACGCCGAGCAGCGCCGGGCCCTTCGCCGCCCAGTCGCGCGATGACCCGGACCCGTATTCCTTGCCGGCGAGGACGACCAACGGGATGCCGTCCTTGGCGTAGCGCACCGCGACGTCGTAGATCGTGCCGGGTTCTCCGTCTGGGAAATGGACGGTGAAGCCGCCCTCTTTGCCGCCGGCGAGCAAGTTGCGGATGCGGGGGTTCGCGAATGTGCCGCGCATCATCACCTCGTGATTGCCGCGTCGCGTCCCGTACGAGTTGAAGTCGCCCTGCTCGACGCCGTGGTCTGTGAGGAAGTGTCCAGCCGGGCTGTCGAGCTTGATCGAGCCGGCTGGCGAGATGTGATCGGTCGTGACGCTGTCGCCGAGCATGGCGAGCACCCGCGCGCCAGTGATGTCGGCGACGGGCTGCGGTTCTTTTTCCATGCCGTCGAAGAACGGTGGATCCTCGATGTACGTCGAGTCCGCGTCCCACGGATACAGCGAGCTCTCGCCGACCGAGATCGACTGCCAGCGCTCGTCTCCGGAGAAGACGTCGGCGTAGTCCTTCGCGAACATCGACGACTCCACGGCCTCGGCGACGACTGCCGCGACGTCGGCTGTAGTCGGCCACAGATCGCGCAGATAGACCGGCTCACGGTCGGCGCCTTCGCCGATCGGCTCGTTGTAGAGGTCTATATCCATCGTCCCAGCGAGCGCGTAGGCGACGACGAGCGGCGGCGAGGCGAGGTAGTTCATCCGCACCTCTGGGTGGATGCGCCCTTCGAAGTTGCGGTTCCCCGACAGCACCGAGACGCACGACAATTTGTGCTCATCGATGGCGGCTGAGATCTCCTCCGCGAGCGGTCCAGAGTTGCCGATGCAGGTCGTGCAACCGAAGCCGACGAGGCCGAAGCCGAGCTTCTCGAGGTACGGGGTGAGGCCGGCCCGGTCGAGGTAGTCCGAGACGACGCGGGAGCCCGGCGCGAGCGATGTCTTCACCCACGGCTTCGTCGAAAGCCCGCGTTCGACGGCGTGCTTTGCGAGGAGGCCCGCCGCCACCATCACCTGCGGATTCGAGGTGTTCGTGCAACTCGTGATCGCCGAGATGACGACGCTGCCGTCTTTGAGTTCGAAATCATGCCCGCTGTCGGTGACGACGTGCGCGACGGCACCCTCTTTTGCGTCGGCAGGTCGCGAATTCGACAGTGCCTCACCGAACATCGTCTTCGATTTGTCGAGCGGTACCCGGTCCTGGGGTCGCGCCGGACCGGCGAGGCTCGGCACGACGCTCGACAGGTCGAGGGAGAGCTTCTCGTCGTAGACGGCCTCGACCGTCGGGTCGTGGAAGAGCCCCTGTTCCTTCGCGTACGCCTCGACGAGGGCGATGAGGTCGTCGCGCCGCCCGGTCATCCTCAGGTAGCGCAGGGTCTGCTCGTCGATCGGGAAGATCGTCACCGTCGAGCCGTATTCCGGCGACATGTTGCCGATCGTCGCCCGGTTCTCGACGGGGATGGCCGCTAGGCCGGGGCCATAACACTCGACGAACTTGCCGACGACCCCGTGGGCGCGTAAAAGCTGCGCGACCGTGAGCACGAGGTCGGTCGCTGTCGCTCCCTCAGGCAGCGCGCCGTCGAGGCGCAGGCCAACCACCGTCGGCACGAGCATCGAGATCGGCTGGCCGAGCATCGCCGCCTCGGCTTCGATGCCGCCGACGCCCCAGGCGAGCACGCTCAGGCCGTTCACCATCGGCGTGTGCGAGTCGGTGCCGACGACGGTGTCGGGGTAGGCGCGGCCCTCGGCATCGCGGAAGACGACCTGGCTCAATAGCTCGAGGTTCACCTGGTGGCAGATGCCCGTGTCCGGCGGCACGACCCTGAAGTTCGCGAGCGAGTGCTGGGCCCATTTCAGTGCGCGGTAGCGCTCGCCGTTGCGGTCGAACTCAAGCTGCGCGTTGATGGCGAACGCGTCAGGGCGGTTGGCGACGTCGACGATGATCGAGTGGTCGATGACGAGGTCGACAGGAATGTTCGGGTTCACCCGCTCGGCATTTCCACCGAGTCCCTCCACGGCATCTCGCATCGCCGCGAGGTCGACGACGCAGGGAACGCCGGTGAAGTCCTGCAACAAGATGCGCGCCGGGGAGTAGGCGATCTCGCGTTCGCCGATGGGTGTCGAGGCGGCGGCCGCGACCGCCGCGATGTCTTCCGCGGTGACGTCGACGGCGTTTTCGTGACGAACGAGATTCTCAAGCAGGAGCTTCAAGGAGAAAGGCAGGCGCTCGACGCCGAACTCGGCCGGAAGTGCGGACAGACGATCGATGCGGTACGTAGTCCCGTTGACACAGAGTTCCGAATCGGTACCGAAGGTGTTCGCGCCCATCTCAACTCCCGGTCTTCGCTTGCCCCAATCGACGCTAACGCGACGACGCTCCTTTTGATCTGGAGAGTCAGCGACCGGCGTTCACGATGTCGTTATCTTCGTCGCGCCTGGGTGGACGCGATCGCGCAGGCGCTCCAGCATCACGAGGAAGAGCTCAGCGTCGCTCGCGTTGAAGACGCCGTCGAGGATCTGCGCGATTTCGCGCTCGTGGCGGTCGAGCAGCTGCTCGCACTGGTCGTGTCCAGGGTTGGTCAGTTCGGCGTAGACGACTCGGCGGTCTCCGGCGCACGCCGCCCGGGCGACGAGCCCTGCTTCGACGAGGCGGTCGATCGTCCGGGTCAACCCGCCCGGCGTGAGTCCGGTCTGCTCGGCGAGATCCGTCATCCGCAGGCGTTCGCCGGGGGAGCGGGCGAGGCGGACGAGGACCTGGAAGGCAAGGCCGCTCTGCCCGAGGTCGCGCTCGATCGCCGGAAGGAGCGTCCGTTGGAGCGCTGCCGTGATCTCGAACATCAGCCCGACAAGGGTGATCCGCACACCCGAATCGCAGCTCGGGCGCCCTTTCTGGAAGCCCGGTTTCGCTGCGGCGCTGCCGATCGCAGGCCCGTCTGGCATGGAAACAGCCTAGCGGCTTGCAATGGAATAGTTGTATAAACAATAATTGTTTAGATAAGTAAGTTCGTCAGAGGGACGGACTCCATGCCAAGCCAGGAGGAAGCACATGAGCACGGAAACCGTCGATCAGGCGATTACGCGAGTTGTGGACGGCCGGGTTGTCCCGGCCACGGGGACCTACGTTCTCGACAAGGCGCACACGAAGGTCACCTTCGTGGCTCGCCACTTGATGGTGACGAAGGTTCGGGGACACTTCCCGGACTTCGACGGAACAATCGAAGTCGCCGAGAACCCGGCGGACTCGAAGGTCACAGCAGAGATTCGCATGGCGAGCGTCACGACCGACGACGCGACTCGCGATGGACACCTGCGGACGAACGACTTCTTCGACGTCGAGCACTACCCGACGATGACCTTTTCGAGCACGAAGATCGAGCCGGCCGGCGACCAGTGGAAGCTCATCGGTGATCTGACACTGCGTGGTGTCACGAAGCCTGTGACGTTGGACCTCGAGTTCAACGGCGGCACCAAGGACGCGTACTTCGGCTCGAAGCTCGGGTTTTCCGCCTCGGGGGAGATCAACCGTCAGGATTTCGGCGTCGCCTTCAACGCCACGCTCGACAGCGGCGGTGTCGTCGTCAGCGACAAGGTTCGGATCGAGATCGAGGCCGAGGCGACCCTCCAAGCCTGAGTCCATCTCGTTCGACGACACGGGGGTCGGGTCGGTTCGTCCGTCCGACCCCCGTGACGCGTTCGGTCTACGAACGTCCCAGAGACTCAGCCTTCGTCTTGCGGCTCGCCGAGCTCGTAGGGTTTTTGCCGCGCAATGACATGCACGTCGATCTCGTCCTGCGCGGCGTAGCGGAGCACGGAGGAGACGACGGAGCCGCGCAGTGCCTCTTGCCAGCGAGAGCGCCGACTCGACCCGAGGACGATCTGGGTGATCTGGTGTGCTCGGGCGAAGTCGACGATGTCCTTGGCGATGTTGTCGCCGGTGATTTCGTGCCACGTCGCTCCGACGTCACCGCAGCACTTCCGCACCTTGTCGAGCTCGTTTCGCGCCGACGACCCCGATGAATTGTCGTCGACGACGGAGACGATCTCGAGATCGGTCTTCAGCCGCTGCGCCATGCGCGCCGCCCGTCGCACGATCCCAGTCATTCCAGGCGCATCGGTGACCGCGACCATGATCCGCTCGTTCGTCTCCCACGTCCTCGTCGGCTGCCGGCGTGCGAGATAGTCGAGAAGGTCCTCTTCGGTTTCGTCCGCGACGAAACGGAGTGCGAGTTCGCGCAACGCGACGAGGTTCTCGGTTTTGAAGAAGCCGGCGAGAGCTTTGGGTACTTTGTCGGGCGCGTAGATGTTGCCGTGCAGCATGCGACGCCGGAGTTGCTCGGGCGACGAGTCGATGAGCTCGATCTGGTCGGCTCTGCGCACGACCCAGTCGGGGACTCGTTCGCGGATCTGGATTCCGGTGATCGATTCCACGGCATCAGCGATCGATTCGAGGTGTTGGACGTTGAGCGTGCTCACGACGGCGATGCCCGCGTCGAGCAGTTCGAAGACGTCTTGCCACCGCTTCTCGTTGCGCCCGGACCCCGGGACGTTCGTGTGGGCGATCTCGTCGACGAGGGCGACGTCGGGGTGGCGAGCGAGCACCGCGTCGACGTCCATCTCCTCAAAGGTCGAACCCCGGTATTCGACCTTCTTGCGCGGGACCACCTCGAGGTCGTGGATCGCCTCGATCGTGTGAGCGCGGCCGTGGGTCTCGACAAAGCCGACGACGACGTCTCGACCACGGTCGTGTCGACGCTTGCCCTCTTCGAGCATCGCGAGCGTCTTTCCGACGCCGGCGGCGGCGCCGAGATAGATCCGGAACTTCCCCGTCGCCGTGACGACGTCGGCGACGTCTTCCGTCGCCTCGGCGGGGATGTCGGTCTCGCTCATATGACATTCTCCCCGATCTGCACACGCGCCGTGCCGGGTGAGGCGCCGTCATTCGCGCACGCGACCTCGGGGTTTGACGAACCGTCATCGCTACGATGACCAGAACAGGCGGTGACGAGGCGACGTGGGTAAAACCAGGGACCAGCTCGTGCGGTCGATCTCGGCCTTCGCGCTGGTCGGCGCGATGGGTCTCGTCTTGTTGCCGCTGCGCAACGCCGACGACTCGATCGCGATCGGTCTGTTGCTCGCCTTCCCGCTCGCCGTCGGCGCGGCGCTCGCGGGACCCGTCGTCGGCGTCCTCAGCGCCGTCGGTACGTTCTTCCTCTACGACTACGTCTTTGTCCCCCCCTTCGGCACGATCGCTGTTTCCGAAGCGAAGGACGCGATCCCGATGGGTGTGTATGCCATCGTCGCCCTGACGTGCGGTCCCATCGTCAGGGCGCGCCGTCGTGCCCGGGCGGCGGACCGCCGACGGGCTCGCGAGGGCCAATACCTCGTCGGCGTGATCGGAACGCTGGCGACGAACCTGCCGCTCGACGACTTCCTCCGTGAGCTCGTCCGATCGGTGGCCGACACCTTCGCCCTCGACGGCGTCGAGCTGCTGCTTGCGCGCGAGTCCGGGTTCGTCCGCGCCGCCCGGTCGGGCCGGTCGATCGACCAGGACGAGTTGCGCCGCGTCACGCCAGCTGGAGGCTCGCCGCGCAGCCTGGGCGGGGTTGCGAGCGAAGGGCGCCATCTCTTCGGGGTTCCGCTCGCGGCCTCGGGACAGGCGATCGGACTGCTCGTGTGCTCAGGTCCCCAGATGGACGACGAACGGATGCGCGCGTTGCGCGCCTACGCCAATCAGGCGGCGTTCGCGATCGAGCGGGCTCGCCTGCGCGAGCGCGCGCTCGAAACGGCTCTGTTACGCGAGGTCGATAACTGGCGCAACGCGTTGCTCGGGGCAGTTTCGCACGACCTCCGTACGCCGCTCGCATCGGTGAAGGCGGCGGTCTCCGACCTCCGCAACGATGCAGTCGAGCTGAGCGACCTCAATCGGGCCGAACTGCTCGAACTCATCGAGACGCAGGCCGACCGCCTCGATCGACTCGTCGCCAACCTGTTGGACATGACGCGGATCGAGTTCGGAGAGCTCGAGCTGCGCATCGAGACGACATCGATCGACAAACTCGTCGCCGAGGCGCTTGACGCATTCGGCGCCGCCCCCTGGATTCATCGCGTCACGGTCTCGATACCGCCCGAAACGCCGCCCGTACGGGTCGACCACATCCTCATCGGCCAGGTGCTCGTGAACCTGCTCGAGAACGCCGAACGGCACGCGCCGGAGGGCACCACGATCGATGTCGTCGCGTGTCGCCTCGGTGATCGCGTCGAGGTCACCGTCGAGGACCGGGGTCCCGGCGTGCCAGAGCGCGAGCGAGAGCGGGTGTTCAAGATGTTCAACCGCATCTCGGGGGGAGGGCGAGCGGGCCTCGGTCTCGCGATCGTTGACGCCTTCGTCGCCGCGCATGGCGAGTCGGTACGCGTCGAGGGGCGGCGGGGAGGGGGTGCACGGTTCGTTTTCACGCTGCCCGTAGACGATGCCTGAGGCGACCCGCGTGCTCGTCGTCGACGACGATCCCTCGCTACGCAAGGCGCTGCGTATCGGCCTCGAAGCGCGCGGTTACTCCGTCGTGGCGGCGAAGAGCGGCACCGAAGGGATGGCGCAGGTCGCGCTCACATCACCGGACGTCATCGTCCTCGACCTCGGCCTGGGCGACCTCGACGGGATCGATGTGTGTCGGCAGGTCCGCTCCTGGTCGGCGGTGCCGATCGTCGTCCTTTCGGCCTCTGGTTCTGAGGAACGCAAGGTGGCGGCGCTCGATCTCGGTGCCGACGACTACGTGACAAAGCCGTTCTCCATGGCGGAGCTCGAGGCACGGCTGCGCATGGCGCTCCGACACGCTGGCGCGACGCGCGAAGAATCGAGTGAAGTGCGCGTCGGGGGTCTCAAACTCGATCTGTCACGCAAGACCGCGACGCGTGATGACGTCAATCTCGAACTCACCTCGCACGAATTCGCGCTTCTCGCCTACCTTGCGCAGCACGTCGGCAAGGTCTGCACGCACGAGATGATCCTCAGACAGGTCTGGGGAGCGGGGTACGGGGACGAGCAGAACTACGTCCGCGTTTACGTCCACCGCCTGCGGCGCAAGCTCGGCGACGATCACGGCGAGATACTGCGCAATCACCCCGGGGTCGGTTACGAGTTCGTCGCGTGAAGAAGCCGGCTACGACGCGTGGTGCGCCGCCTTCAGCAGCGCGAGACCCTCGTTGAGCTGCAAGACGTCGATGTAGCTCGAGCCGAGGAAGCCGAGTTCGGCGCTGTTGTTCTCCCGGTTGATCAGCTTGAGTAGAGCGCTTCTCGGGATTCCAGTGGCACGGGTCACCATCGGGATCTCGGCGATCGCGTCCATGCGCGTGATGTCTGGGTCGTACCCGCTTCCCGACGTCGTGACGAGATCGGCGGTCGGCGTGACGCCGAAATGGTGCCAGTAGCGGACGAGCGCTCTCGTGTTGGCTAAGAGGACCTTTGAGCGAGGTCCGAGCGCCGTCGAAGCCGACTCACCGGGGACGCCGTTCGCGACGAGCGGATTGTCGCCGCCCGAGATGTGCTTCTTCGGGTTCGCGGCGTACGGGCCGCTGTCGTCGGGACGGCCGTGGAACCACGCCGGACTCGACCAGTTCTGTCCGATCAGCGTCGAACCGTGCGCCGTGATCGAGCCGTCCGCTTGATGACGGAAGAACAATTGCGCAACGCCCGTTCCGAGAAACCCGTACGCGAGCGTTAGCACGATCGCGATCGCAGCGAAGACGATTGAACGGCGGAGGTGGGTGAGCATCGGCGAGTTCCTCAGTACCAGTGGATTGCCGTCAAGATGAGGTCGATCAGCTTGATGAAGATGAACGGGGTGATGATCCCGCCCACCCCGAAGATCCAGACGTTGCGCCGCAAGATGACGGCCGAGGTCGCAGCGCGGAAACGCACGCCGCGAAGCGCGAGTGGGATCAAAGCGATGATTACGAGCGCGTTGAAGATCACAGCCGACAGGACCGCGCTCGTTGCGGTGTGCAACTTCATGATGTTCAGCGCATTGAGTTGCGGATAGGTCGCGACGAACAGAGCGGGAATTATGGCGAAGTACTTGGCGACGTCATTCGCGATCGAGAAGGTCGTGAGCGCGCCCCGCGTGATGAGGAGTTGCTTTCCGATTTCGACGACGTCGATGAGTTTCGTCGGATTCGAGTCGAGGTCGACCATGTTCCCGGCCTCCTTCGCCGCCGTAGTGCCGGTGTTCATCGCGACGCCGACATCGGCCTGGGCGAGGGCAGGAGCGTCGTTCGTGCCGTCTCCCGTCATGGCGATCAGCTTCCCGCCCTCTTGTTCTGAGCGGATCAACGCCATCTTCGCTTCCGGTGTCGCCTCGGCGAGGTAGTCGTCGACGCCGGCCTCCTGCGCGATGGCCGCCGCGGTTAGCGGGTTGTCGCCGGTGATCATTACCGTGCGGATCCCCATCTGACGCATCTCGTCGAACTTCTCGCGGATGCCCTGTTTCACTACGTCTTTCAGTTCGATCACGCCGAGGATCGTTTGGCCGTCGGCGACGACGAGTGGGGTTCCGCCAGCGCGCGAAATGCGCTCGACGATCGGATCGAGGTCGCTCGGAACCGAACCGCCTTGCTCTAACACCCAGGCCTTCACGGACTCCGCGGCACCCTTGCGGATCTTTCGACCGTCGATGTCGAGTCCGGACATCCGCGTCGCCGCGGAGAAGGGAACAAAGACGTGGTCTTGTGGCAGCGCCCGCTCGCGGATCTGGAATCGTTCTTTTGCCAAGACGACGATCGAACGTCCTTCGGGCGTCTCGTCGGCGAGCGACGCGAGCTGTGCCGCATCGGCGAGCTCTTGCTCGTCGTGTCCACCGACCGGCAAGAACGCGGCCGCCATGCGGTTACCGAGCGTGATCGTCCCGGTCTTGTCGAGCAGGAGGGTTTGTACGTCGCCCGCCGCCTCGACCGCTCGACCGCTCACCGCGAGCACGTTGCGCTGGACGAGACGGTCCATGCCCGCGATGCCAATCGCGGAAAGCAACGCACCGATTGTCGTCGGAATCAGGCAGACGAGCAGCGAGACAAGGATCACGATCGAGACCGTCGCTCCTGCGTAGTGACCGAACGGCTGCAAGACGACGACGACGGGGATGAAGATGATGGTGAGCACAGCGAGCAGGATCGTGAGCGCGATCTCGTTCGGGGTTTTCTGCCGGTTCGCCCCTTCGACGAGCGTGATCATCCGGTCGAGGAAGGTGTGCCCGCGCTCCGCGGTGATTCGCACGACGATCCGGTCCGAAAGCACCTTCGTCCCACCGGTCACCGCGGAACGATCGCCGCCCGATTCGCGAATCACCGGAGCGGACTCGCCGGTGATCGCCGATTCGTCGACCGATGCAATTCCGTCGACGATCTCTCCGTCAGAAGGGATGACATCGCCCGCCTCGCAGACGACGAGGTCTCCGACATGGAGAGATGCGGCTGCGACGCGCTGTTCTGTCCCATCGGGGTTCAGAAGACGCGCTTCTGTCTCCGACCGCATGCGCCGCAGCGTGTCGGCCTGAGCCTTGCCGCGCCCCTCGGCCATTGCTTCGGCGAAGTTGGCGAAGATCACCGTGAGGAACAGCCAGGCCGTGATTGACCAAACGAAAAGACCGGGATGCGCGATCGCATCGACCAATGTGACGACGGTCCCGACGAGGACGACGAACATGACGGGGTTTTTCACCTGGACGCGTGGGTCCAATTTCTTGAACGCGTCGACGAGAGCGTGCGACAGGATCTCGCGGTCGAACAGCCCGCGTGCCTGCGCGACGCCCCGAGCCGTCGGCGGCCCTTGAGCTGCGGCGGTCACGGTCGACGCTCCGTTGGGGCTTTCGATGCTCTTCACTTGGTCACTCGTCGCGTGGTTTTGGCCGTCCATCAGAAGAACTTCCCGTGGCTCAACTGCTCGACGATCGGCCCGAGCGAGACAGCGGGGAAGAACGTCAGCCCTCCGATGATGATGATCACGCCGATCGTGAGTCCGATGAACATCGCGTTGTCGGTGCGGAACGTGCCGAGCGACGCTGGCACCGTGTTCTTGTTGGCGAGGATGCCGCCAAGCGCGACGCCCGGGATCAATATCATGAATCGCCCGACCAACATGTCGATCGCGCCGACCACGTTGTAAAAGGGCGAGTTCCCCGTCAAACCGTCGAAGGCCGAACCGTTGTTGTTCCCCTGCGACGTCAGCCCGTAGAGGATCTCGGTGAAACCGTGCGGCCCGGAGTTCAAGGGCCCGATGCGACCCGCATGGACGGAGACCGCGATCCCGGTGAGGATCAGGACGATGAGCGGCATGACGACTGACGCGAACCCGGCGAGCTTCACCTCGCGGGCTTGGATCTTTTTCCCCAAGTATTCGGGTGTTCGTCCGATCATCAAACCGCCGATGAAGACGGCGATGATCGCGTAGATGAGGATCGTGTAGAGCCCGCTGCCGGTTCCGCCCGGCGTCACCTCGCCAAGCATCATTCCGGTCAGTAATCCCATCCCGCCGATCGGGGTGAACGAGTCGTACGAAGCGTCGGCAGAGCCGGTCGAGGTATTCGTCGACGCGACGCCGAAGAGCGCGCTCGTCGTGTCGCCGAAACGCACCTCTTTTCCTTCCATGTTGCCCGCGGGTTGGGAAACGCCGGCGGCGGTGATGGCTGGGTTGGCTTGGTGCTCGGCGTAACTCGTGAATGCGACCCACGACGCGAAGATGATCACCATCGCCCCCAACAGCGCGGCGCCGTGGCGGATGCTCCCGACCATCTTCCCGAACGTGTACGTGAGGGCGAACGGGATGGACAACAACAGGTAGATCGACAGCCAGTTCGTGAGCGCGGTCGGGTTCTCGAACGGTGTGGCGGAGTTCGCGTTAAGGAAGCCTCCGCCGTTCGTGCCGAGCTGCTTGATCGCTTCCATGAAGGCGATCGGGCCACGGGCGATCGTCTGGGTGACGCCGTTCAACGAGTCGTGCACCGAGACCGGCCCGGCGAGGGTCTGAACGCCGCCCTGGTCGACGAAGACGATGCCGGCCAAAAAGGCGATCGGAATGAGGATGTACAAGATGCAGCGGGTTATGTCGACCCAGAAGTTCCCGATCGTCGGAGAGTTCCGCCTGCTGAATCCGCGAACGAGCGCGATCGACGCCGCGATACCGACTGCAGGCGAGACGAACTGCTGCACCATGAGCGATGCCATCTGCGAGAAGTACGACATCGTCGTCTCGCCGCCGTAGTTCTGCCAGTTCGTGTTCGTCACGAACGAAGCGGCGGTGTTGAAGGAGAGCGCCGGCGGAACCGCGCCGAGGCGCTGCGGATCGAGGGGGAGTGAGCCCTGGATCCGCAGGATCAGGTAGGTCGCGCCGATTGAAACCGCCGAGAAGACGATCACCGATCCCGCGTAGCGCTGCCAGGACTGTTCGCGCTCTGGGTTCACGCCGATGAGTCGGTAGATCGGGCGCTCGACGAACGAGAGGAAGTGCAGTTCGCCGTTGAACACCGAGGCCATGTACGCGCCGAGGTACCGCCACGTGAGTCCGAGCGCCACGACGAGCGTGACGATCGTCCAGAAGAAGCCCATTCGGCGCCGTACCCCTACTTCGCTTGCGTTAGAACCATTCGGGTCTGAACAGCGCGACGCCGAGATAGACGAAAACGACGATCGATACCGCGAGAAGCAATGCCTGGACGTTCGTCATATGCGCTCAAACGCCCAGACGAGGCCGAGCATCGCGACGGTGAACACAATGATGCCGACGACGACGAGAAAGTCAGCCACGTCTGGCATCTTGCTGGGATCGACGTGAAAGAAACGTCAACAAGCGGGTCGAGCGCGTCAATTTTTCATCAACCCCGACCGATGAGCCGACGCGGGGCTCATCGTCTTCGCCCTCGGAGCAGAATCACCGACGTTCGTATGCTTCAGCGATGCCGCCGTGGGTTATCGGATGACGCGTCCGGGGCTCGACCGGAAGCGAGCGGAGACGCGGGCGGCAGCCCACTGTTGGCGAGGAGCCCTCGGTCTTGGGCTCGTCGCGCTCGCGATCGGTCTTGCGAGTTGCGGCGGCGCCGCGCCGTCCGCGAAGCCGCTTCCCTACGACGTGAGCCTGCCGCCTTCTGCGGCGTTGTGTCCTCCGGTGAGTGAGCTCGATTATTTCGTCGCCGTGTCGGCGAGAACTTCGGTGCGTGAGCGATCCACAACCAAGGGGACGAACCCCAGCGTGACGTGCAGCTACGGCGACCTCGCGCTATCCCCGCGCAGGTCGGTCGTCGTGAGCTTCGAACTTTTTCCTCCAAGGTCGGCGCGGTTTCCGACCGGCGTGAAGGCGCACCGCATCCACGACGTCGGGGACTGGGCGCTGAGTTATCGCGAGGGCCACGTGACTCACGTCGTCGTCGATGAGGGGTACGTCGCGGTTTCGGCGTCCTCGGATACCGGAGTTAAGAACCTGCTCGGCT
>JBAVUF010000153.1:0-5642 GCA_049696635.1 Acidimicrobiales bacterium
CCACGCACCTCGGCGCGCGTCTTCGTGCTCTGCGTGCCGCGGCGGCGCGCGGCGAGCTGGGCCGTGACGACTTGGTGGACGAGCGCGACATTTTCTGGAACCGAGAAGTACGCGGGATCGAGCGTCACCGTCGAAAGCGCCTCACCCGATTCGCTCGTGCGGGTGAGTTCGACCGGCTCGCCGAGCTGGCGGGACTTCGTCCGAGAAACAGTTGAGAGGTCGGTCATCGCGCCTCGCCCTTCACTGCCTTGCGGATCACGACGAAGCCGCCGCGGGGACCCGGCACGGCGCCTTTGACGAGGACGATCTCGCGCTCGGGGTCCGCCTCGACGACTTCCAGGTTGAGGGTCGTCACCCGTTCGGCCCCCATGCGGCCCGCCATGCGCATGCCTTTGAACACCCGCGACGGGGTGGCGCAGGCGCCGATCGATCCGGGCGAGCGGTGTTTTTTGTGATTGCCGTGCGCCGCGCCCTGACCGCTGAAGTTGTGGCGCTTCATTCCGCCGGCGAAGCCCTTGCCCTTCGAAACCGCGGTGACGTCGACCTTCTCGCCGGCCGCGAGCGCCGTCACGTCGAGCACGTCACCGACCGCGTAGCCCTCGGTATCGTCGACGCGCACCTCGACGAGCCTGCGGCCCGGGTCGACCCCGGCCTTGGCGAAGTGCCCTGCCTCGGGTTTGTTCAGTGCCGTCGTTCGTCGGAAGCCGTAAGTCAACTGGAGCGCCGAGTACCCCTCGCGCTGGGGCGTCTTCACCTGGACGACGCGGAAGGGCGCGACCTTGACGACGGTCACGGGGACCGCCCGGTTCTCGGCGTCGAAGATCTGCGTCATGCCGATCTTCTCGCCGATGACCGTACTGATCGTCATCGTTGTGCCTTCCTTGTCCCTTTTTCGTTCTCGATGGCCCGCGCAACACTCCAACCCGGGTCGGCCAGGGCATCGCCCTTACTCACGCGGACGCTCCGCCCAGCGTTGCCGAGCGGAGCGGGTATGGCTTGTGCCGAGCGGTCCCCCGGCGCAGCGGGGCACGTTCGGACGTCGACTTGAAGCGCCGGGCGCCGCCCCGGCGACGGCCTCACTATAACACTGCGATTTTTCGCTCAGACCTGCTGGAACTCGACGTTTCGTTTATCGGGGCGGGTAACTGCATGGGTGGGTCGAGGCCTCATCTGGTCTGAACATTCCCGACGGCGCGACCAAGCCTTCGTAACGCGGCGACGTCAGTTGGCCACGATTCTTCTGGCTGCTGGCCACCTGCGCGTGCGAGAGGCTCGGCGCGGCGGCCGGGTACGGTGCCTGCGATGCTCACCAGTGCGTCCTGGTGAGGGGGCGCTGTCGACGGGCGCTGTCTTGGTAGTTGACCGACCGCAGGCGCCAGACGTCGTAAATCGCGGCGATCTTAAAGTGCTGATGGCTCCATCTCGGAGGAAGTGGCGCTCGGACGAGCGGTGCCGTGCTTCACGAGGTGGGGACCGGAATCCACCACCTCACTTGCTATTAAGCCTGCTGGATCTTGATTTCGATGTCGACGCCCGCCGGCAAGTCGAGCCTCTGCAGCGAGTCGACCGTCTTCGGGCTGTGCTCGACGATGTCAACGAGGCGCTTGTGGATCCGCATCTCGAAGTGCTCGCGGCTGTCCTTGTACTTGTGCGGCGAACGGATGACCGTGTAGCGGTGACGCTCTGTGGGCAGCGGCACGGGACCGCGCACCTTCGCCTGGGTGCGGAGCACCGTCTCGACGATCTTCTTCGTCGACTGGTCGACGACCTCGTGGTCGTAGGCCTTCAGGCGGATGCGGATCCGCTGCGCCATCTGGGCGGTCCCTTCGCTACTTGAGGATCTTCGTGACCCGGCCGGCGCCGACCGTGCGGCCGCCTTCGCGGATCGCGAAGCGGAGGCCCTCGTCCATCGCGATCGGCTTTTGCAGCTCGATGGTCATCTGGGTGTTGTCGCCCGGCATGACCATCTCGGTGCCCTCTGGGAGCGCGATCGAACCCGTGACGTCGGTCGTGCGGAAGTAGAACTGCGGCCGGTAGTTCGTGAAGAACGGCTTGTGCCGCCCGCCCTCTTCCTTCGTCAGCACGTAGACCGTCGCCTCGAAGTTCGTGTGCGGGGTGATCGAACCCGGTTTGCAGATCACCTGGCCGCGCTCGACCTCCTCTTTCTTCGTGCCGCGCAAGAGCAGGCCGACGTTGTCGCCCGCTTGGCCCGCGTCGAGAAGCTTGCGGAACATCTCGACGCCGGTGACTGTCGTCTTCTGGGTCGGGCGCAGGCCGACGATCTCGACTTCCTCGCCGACTTTCACCTGGCCCTGCTCGATTCGTCCGGTGACGACCGTGCCCCGTCCGGTGATCGTCATGACGTCTTCGACCGACAACAAGAACGGCTTTTCGATCTCGCGCTTCGGCTCGGGGATGTAGTCGTCGACCGCCTCCATGAGCTTCAACACACCCTCTTCGGCCTCCGCGTCGCCCTCGAGCGCCTTCAGCGCCGAGACGCGGACCACAGGGGTGTCGTCGCCGGGGAACTCGTACTCGGTCAGCAGGTCGCGGACCTCGATTTCCACCAGCTCGAGGAGCTCTTCGTCGTCGACCAGGTCGACCTTGTTCAACGCGACGACGATCGCCGGCACGCCGACTTGTCGGGCGAGCAACACGTGCTCGCGCGTCTGGGGCATCGGGCCGTCGGTCGCATCGACGACGAGGATCGCGCCGTCCACCTGGGCGGCGCCGGTGATCATGTTCTTGATGTAGTCGGCGTGCCCTGGCATGTCGACGTGGGCGTAGTGGCGTTTGTCCGTCTCGTACTCGACGTGGGCGATCTGGATCGTGATGCCGCGCGCCTTTTCCTCCGGCGCCGCGTCGATCGAGTCGAACGACCGGAACCCGACGCTCGGGTTGCGGTCGTGGAGGACCTTCGTGATGGCCGCCGTCAGCGTCGTTTTGCCGTGGTCGATGTGACCCATCGTCCCGACGTTGATATGTGGCTTCGTCCGCTCGAATTTCTGCTTCGCCATTGGTGCTGACAGCTCCGTCTGTCCTGGGCAGGCGCCCTTCGCCCTGCCGCTCGGTTGATTCCGTCGAATTACTCGGGTCCTGCACCCGCCCCTCAGGTCGCGCCTTTGGCGGCCGGTCCTGAATGGAAAAGCGGGCGCTGGTCCCGATGCCGCCTACTCCCCCGTTGCCCGGGCGACGATCTCCCGGCCAATGGACTCGGGGACCTCCTGGTAGGAGTTGAACTGCATCGAGAATGTGGCGCGTCCTTGGGTGCGAGAACGCAGGTCGGTAGCGTAGCCGAACATCTCGGCGAGGGGTACCTGAGAGCGGATCACCTGGCTCGAAGCGCGGCTCTCCATCCCCTCGACGCGGCCGCGGCGCGAAGACAGGTCGCCGATGACGTCGCCCAGGAACTCTTCTGGAGTGACGACCTCGACGGACATCATCGGCTCCAAAAGCACCGGGTGCGCGAGACGCGCCGCCTTCTTCCAGGCGAGGGAGCCGGCGATCTTGAACGCCATCTCCGACGAGTCGACGTCGTGATACGAGCCGTACGTGAGGACGACCCGCTGGTCGACAGCCGGGAATCCGGCGAGCACTCCGGACTCCATCGCCTCGCGGATGCCGCGGTCGACCGACGGGATGTACTCCTTTGGGATGACGCCACCCGTGATCTTGTCGACGAACTCGTAGCCACCTCCCGGGCCCGTCGGTTCGAGGTCGATGACGACGTGGCCGTACTGGCCGCGACCGCCCGTCTGGCGGATGTAGCGCTCCTCCACCTTGCTGACCGCGTCGCGGATCGTCTCGCGGTACGCGACTTGCGGCTTGCCGACATGCGCGTCGACCTTGAACTCACGCAACATCCGGTCGACGAGCACCTCGAGGTGCAGTTCGCCCATGCCGGAGATCACCGTCTGGCCGGTCTCCTCATCCGTGCGCACGCGAAAGGTCGGGTCCTCCTCGGAGAGCGCGAAGAGGGCCTTGCCCAATTTGTCCTGGTCGGCCTTCGACTTCGGCTCGACGGCGACATGGACGACCGGCTCTGGGAAAACGAGCGATTCGAGGACGATCGGGTGCGAAGGGTCGCACAACGTGTCGCCCGTCGTCGTCGTCTTCAGCCCGACGACCGCGACGATGTCGCCGGCGAAGATCGTCTCTTTGTCCTCCCGGTGGTTGGCGTGCATTTCGAGGACGCGGCCGATCCGCTCGCGCTTGTCCTTCGTCGAGTTGAGGATCGTCGATCCCTTCTCGAGGGTGCCCGAGTAGATGCGCAAGTAGGTGAGCTTGCCGACGAAGGGGTCCGCCTGGATCTTGAAGGCGAGCGCCGCGAACGGCTCCGAGTCCGCCGCCTTGCGCTCGAGGACCTCATCGCCACGGAGCGAGTGCCCGATCGTCGGGGGAAGGTCGACCGGGCTCGGCAGGTAGTCGACGACCGCGTCCAAGAGCGGCTGGACGCCTTTGTTCTTGAACGCCGAGCCGCACAGCACGGGGACGAGATGTCCTTCGATCGTCCCGACGCGCAACGCGCGCCGGAGGTCATCGTCGGTGATCTCCTCTTCTGCGACGTACTTCTCCATCACCGTGTCGTCGTAGTGCGATGTCACATCGACGAGGTCGTGGCGGGCCGCCTCGGCCGGCTCGCGCAGGTCGGCGGGGATCTCCTCTTCGGACCACTTCTCGCCGATGCCCTCGTCCTCCCAGACAAGGGCCTTCATCGCGATCACGTCGACGACGCCGCGGAAGTTCGCCTCGACACCCAACGGCAGCTGGGTGACGGCCGGGATCGCGTCGAGACGATCGCGGATCATCTCGACCGTCCGGGCGAAGTCCGCGCCGGTCCGGTCCATCTTGTTCACGAAGCAGATGCGGGGGACGTTGTACTTGTCCGCCTGCCGCCAGACCGTCTCGGTCTGGGGCTCGACTCCTGCGACGGCGTCGAAGATCGCGACCGCTCCGTCGAGCACTCGGAGGGAGCGCTCGACCTCGACGGTGAAATCGACGTGGCCGGGGGTGTCGATGATGTTGATCGAGCAGTCCCGCCAGGCGGCGGTCGTCGCCGCGGAAGTGATGGTGATGCCCCGCTCTTGTTCTTGGACCATCCAGTCCATGGTCGCGGCGCCCTCGTGGACCTCACCGATCTTGTAGTTGCGGCCCGTGTAGTAGAGGATCCGCTCCGTCGTCGTGGTTTTCCCCGCGTCGATGTGCGCCATGATCCCGATGTTGCGGATCTTGGCGAGGGGGGTCGTGCGGCTCTGGGGTGTTGCCATGGTGAGTTCCTGGGGTCGGTGTAGCGCGGGCGGCTACATACAGAGTACGGGTGTGCGGGGGAAATCGGTGCGATACCGACGCCCGAATCGGGCGTCTACCAGCGGTAGTGCGCGAACGCCTTGTTCGATTCCGCCATCTTGTGGACGTCTTCACGACGCTTCACGGCGGCGCCGAGGCCGTTCGCCGCGTCGAGGATCTCGTTCGCCAACCGAAGGGCCATCGTGCGCTCGCGGCGCTCTTTCGCGTAGGTGACGATCCAACGGATCGACAGGGTCGTCGCGCGCTTCGGGCGCAGCTCGACGGGGACCTGGTAGGTCGTGCCCCCGACGCGGCGGGAGCGGACCTCGAGCTCGGGGGGGGCGTTGTCGAGCGCG
>JBAVUF010000154.1:0-3798 GCA_049696635.1 Acidimicrobiales bacterium
ACTCTTCGCCGCGGTCGCCCCGCACGCGCAGGCCTTTCAGCACGAGGCGCCCCCTGCCGGCGGCGCGCGGCGGGATCTGAAGTTCTTCCGACAACCGGTGTCCGACCATCATCTCGATGAGCTCGTCGCGCGACGCTGCGTGCCCGGGGAGGGAGCCGACGCGCTGACCAGCCCTCAGAACGGTGATGCGGTCCGACAGCTCGAGAACCTCGGCGACCTTGTGCGAGATGAAGACGAGGCCGCGGCCGCCGTCGGCGAGCTGGCGAAGCACTCGGAACAGGTCCTCGACCTCGTTCGGGGTGAGTACGGCGGTCGGCTCGTCCAAGATGAGCAACGCGACGTCGCGGTAGAGGGCCTTCAGAATCTCGACCCGCTGGCGCTCGCAAACCGAGAGCTGCCAGATGAGTGAACGCGGCGCCACCTTCAGCCCGTAGGTCTCGCCGAGCTCTTCAAGGCGCGCCGACACGACGTTGAGGTCCGTCAACGGGCCACGAGAGGACTTCAACCCGAGCGCGACGTTCTCGGTGACCGTCAGCGTGTTCACGAGCGTGAAGTGCTGGTGGATCATCCCGATGCCGAGGTGGATCGCCTCGGCTGGCGACGTGATCGCGACCGGTTCGCCGTTGAATCGAATCTCCCCCTCGTCGGGGCGGTACAGGCCGTAGAGGATCCGCATCAACGTGGTCTTGCCGGCGCCGTTCTCGCCGAAGAGGGTGTGTACCTCTCCGGCGAGAACGTCGAAGTCGACACGGTCGTTGGCGACCACTCCGGGGAAGAACTTCGTGATGCCGCGCATCTCAAGCAGCGGTGCCGCCTGTTCCTCCGCTGTAGTGGTCGTCAAAGGTTCGTCTGCGATCACCGGTCCTCCGTTACTGCGGGACGACGAGCGACCCGTTCGTGATTTCCTTGATCAACTTCATCGCCTTGGCCTTTATCGAAGGCGCAAGGTGATACGCGCTGTTGAACTGGATCGACTCGCCCTTGTTGCCGAGACCGATCACGTAGGTTGCGTCGCCGAGCACGCCCGCACGGATCTCGGTGAACATCTGGGTGAGCACCGGCTTCCAGTTGTAGATCTGAGACGAGACAACGTTGTGCGGTGCGAGGGAGACCTGGGTCCACTGCGTGCTGAACCACGGGAGTTTGTCCGCCACCGCGACACCGATCGCCCCGACGACCGACTGCGAGCTTCCCGTGAGGACGTCCGCGCCGCCTGACACGAAGGTCTTCGCGGCCGTCGCCATCAGGCTGTCGTCACTGAAAGATCCCGTGTAGACGGGGTGCACGACAATGTTCTTGTCGGCCGCCTTGGCTCCGGCGACGAACCCGTCGACATACAGCTTGGCGTCGCCGGTCGCGATCGGTCCGATCACGCCGAGCTTGTGTGACTTGCTGATCAATCCAGCGATGTAACCCTGGATGTAGCCGCCTTCGTTCGAACTCGCCTCGTAAGCGAAGATGTTCTTCCGCCCGAAGGTTGACCCCGCCGTTCCCCAGGCAAATGACACCTTGGGGAATTGCGGCGCCAATTGCTCGACCGTCGAGCCGTACTGGGATCCGTGCGCGATGATGAGGTTGTACCCCTCCGACGCGTACTGACGCATGATGTTCGCCGCGTCCGAGACGACGAACTCGTTCGCCGAGACCGAGATCTTCAAGTGGTCGGGACCGGCGAGAGCCTCGAGCGCGTTGTACATAGACTCGGTGAAAGCGAGGTCGTTCGTCGCGCTCGGAGCGACGAGTGCGACTTTCAACACCTTCACCGAATTATTACGCGCTCTGTTACTCGTCGCGCCGGCGAAAGTTCCAGCGCTGGCGACTGCCGTGGCGAGCGCCATCGAGAGCGCGGCGAGGAGGAGAACCCCCCGTCGCGCAAAGTGTCGTTGCATTGTTGTCACCTCTCTTTTTGACTGCACTCTGACGAACGGACTCGGAAGCGCCAGGCGAAAACGTCGGGCGTCGTGAGTCGGGAGCGTCGTGAAAACACCGCTTCAACCTCCTCTCTCGTACGGCTTACCGAGAACCGCTGGCTGGCGGAACCGACGGGCGACCAGCAACAGCACGAGGATTGTGATCACCGCCGGCACAGTCGCCGCGAGGTCGGACGCGCTGAGCGGGATGATGCCGAGCGACTTCCACTCGAGAACGACCGCGATCGCGAGTCCGTACAGCACGGAACCGCCCATAACCCCGACCGGGCTCCAAGCTCCGAAGTAGACAAGTGCGACGGCGATGAAACCCTCGGACTGCGTGAGGTTTTCCATGAAGATCCCGTCGTACAAGAGCAATGTCGCACCGGCGACTCCGGCAAGGGTGCAACCGATGAGGACGGTTGACCACCGGATCTTCGCGACGCTGACGCCGACGGCATCGACCGCCGTCGGATTCTCGCCGGCGGCCCGCACCTTCATCCCGTACGTCGTGTGCTTCAGAACGAACCAGAGCACCGGAACGAGCAAGAACGCGAGGTAGGTGAGGAGCGCCTGCTTGAAGAACATCGGCCCGAGGGCGGGAATCCGGTCGAGAAGCGGGATATCGATCGGTCGAGGTTCAGCGATCGGCAGCGGCGTGCCGACCAACTTCAAGAAGAGCAGGTCACTGAAGCCAAGCCCGAACAGATAGATGCCGATGCCGCTGATGCCTTGTTCGGCCTTGAGCGTGACGCTGATGAAGGCGGTGACCACGCCCATCACGAGTCCGATCCCCGCACCGACAAGGACCGCGACGGCGAGGCTGCCTGTCTTGATCGCGGCGTAATACGTTCCGAAAGCCGAGAGCAACATGATCCCGTCGACCCCGAGGTTGATCACGCCGCTGCGCTGTCCCATCGTCTCGCCAAGGGCCGCAAAGAGGAACGAGGCAGCGAGCGCGATCGCGGCGGCGACGGTCGAAGTCAAGGCGGCGTAAGTCAGGAACTGGCTCATTCCCCACCGCCCGTCCTGAGCGCCTCGGCGCGCTGCGGCGCTCCGCCCATTGCCCCGACGTCCGGCGATGCCGCGCCGACAACACGTGTCCTGGCGGCTTCGATCGGTGACAGGCGCGGCCGAATCGCAACCGGAGGGGCAGAGGCTCTCGCGCGGGCGCGTCGGCGCATGTATTCGAGCGACACGACGAAGACGACGACGATCCCTTCGAGCGCGGTCACCATGTCAGCGGGCACGCCCGTCGCGACTTGAAGGGCATCGCCGCCAATGAGCAGCCCGCCGAATAGGAAAGCAGAAAGGATCGTCCACAACGGACTCAGCGCGCCGAAAAGCGCGACGACGATCCCATTGAACCCGTCCGATCCCGTGAATCCGGTGAGACTTCCATCGGTCACCATCCGGTGCGCGATGCTTCCGAAGACGAGCATCGACCCTCCGAGCCCGCACATCGCACCGCTGAGCGCCATCGCGACGGTGATCGTCCGCTTCACGTGTATCCCCGAATAATTCGACGCTTCACGGGAGATCCCGACCGCGCGCAACCGGAATCCAAAACTCGTTCGCCACAAGAGGACGTATGCCGCCACCGCGACGACGACGGCGATAAGCACCCCGAGGTGGAGTTGGGTGCCGTGAATGAGGATCGGCAGCCACGAGTTGTGTGGAAGGAGCCGAGTCTCTGGGATGAGGCCGTAGGTCGAGTTCTGCGTCCTGTCGACCATCGGTCCGGCTAGGAGGTAGTTCATAACCTGGACGGCGACGAGATTGAGCATGATTGTGCTGAGGATCTCGTTGACGTTGAAGTACGCCTTGAACGCGCCCGGGATGGCACCCCAGACCGCTCCTCCAGCTGCACCCGCGAGGAGGACGAGTG
>JBAVUF010000155.1:0-3021 GCA_049696635.1 Acidimicrobiales bacterium
TCGAGAGCACCCGGAAGGCGACATCTTCGTTAAGGCGGCACTCGATCCGACGAGACGAGCGCTCGCCTGTGCAGTAGGCGTAGAGGAGGACGGCGAGCATCGCCTTTGGGTCGTAGGTGGCGCCGCCTTTGCCGTCCTCGCGGTAGGCGACATAGAACGCGGAGAGATCGAGCTCCTCGACAACGTCGAGGATGAAGAACGCGAGGTGGCTCTCGGGCAGCCAGTCCTTCACCGACGGTGGCAGCAAGAACAGCTGATCACGGTCGGCTTCGCGCATGTTGATGGGCATGTCCGATTGTCCCGCGCGGCACGAAACGCGAGCAGGATGGTCGGCAATCGAAGCTGTTCATGCGACAGCCTCTTCAGGGAGGATTTCAGACGTTCCAACACGCTGCCAATCAACGATTAGCCGGCTGACTGCGCGTTTAATTGAATACAGACAACTATCCGGGCTCGTCTTGCTCGGTTGGCGGTTCGCCTGGGATCTACTCTGATCCGACCAACGGCTTGTAATCCTCGCGCGCTGGCACGTCTGGACCGCTGACACCCCATTCTCTTTTTAGAGAACTCGGTTCTTTTTTGGGAGAACTCGGTTTTTCCGTGTCCTCGGACTTGCTTCGCCGCTTGAACCGGCGGTTAAAAATATTCATTTGCGCCTCCTTAACTCAACCTCGGCGCTCGCCTGCTTCTGGGGCTCACAACACGGTGCCGTGATATCAGCTGCCGTGGTCGTACGTCGCCTTAGCAAGCGCCAGGGTCGCTAGTACTTGCGCTCGTTCGGTGTGATACCGACGGAATCAGGTTCGAATCGCGCCAACATGGCTGCATCCTTTCGCTGACTCTCGAGCAACTCGGTGTCGGCGACAGGAGGGCTTGGGGGTCTGCGATTCACCATACTCTAGTTCCATATAACTAGCAACTTACTTCTAGAAATACTCTGCTATTCGTCTCAGCTTGTCAAGCTGGGAATACGAGGTCTTCGACTGGGCCGGGACAGCAACTTTCAGGGATCAGCGAAGCCCCAGGGCTGGGCAAGGCATCGAGCGCCCCCGGCAGGATTCGAACCTGCGACCGTCTGCTTAGAAGGCAGCTGCTCTGTCCACTGAGCTACGGGGGCGTGCTACCGCGTCGCGCGCCGTCGCCACGTATCTACCTTGTCACTTCCGAACTTGGCGGGCCGCGATTGCGTCCGCACATCGAAATCACCATCGACTGCAGAGAGCCCAAGTCCTGGCCCCTTCTGGAGCGGCCGCGCTCGGCTGCGGATCGGTGAGCTTTTTTTTCAGACGACGTCTCATGCCGCCAAGTGTTCGACCGGAAGAGAACGAATTCCGCGAGTGCGTCGCGTGACTTCGGCCATCGCCTCGCCCAGAGTCGCGACCGCTGTGCCATGCTGGACGTGCGCGTCGGGTCGCGAACGATCCGATCACGACGGTGGCCGTAGCTCAGTTGGTTAGAGCGCCAGGTTGTGGCCCTGGAGGTCGGGGGTTCAAGTCCCCTCGGTCACCCCGATTCGTCGAAGCGGCACTTGCCGCGCCCCACTACGACTGCAAGACAATCGAAACTGAGTGAGCGGACGTATCTGCACAAATACGCGCACCGTCTGACAATTGATCCCCGAGGCAAACGCCGCGCCGTTGATCGTTAAAAGCGATCGGTAGCCTTGGTGGAACTTGACGCCTTGAAAGCGTTGGCAACTGACGCCGAGTGGGTATCGCGATCGTCCAGGTGACTGCTCTCGGCCTCACAACTCGGACCGCTCAGGGATCTTAGTGAGGGGGTGGAACCCAAAGGAGGAACGCTCATGCAACCGAGAATCCAGAACCCCGCCGAGAGCGCCCCCGGAGCGATGGACGCCATTTATCGGTGGCCAAGGTCGCCAACGAGGCAGCCGTCAAGGCTGGAGTGCCGCCATCGACCATCGATCTAATTGAAACCCGCGCGAGTCAGATCAACGGCTGCGCCGTGTGCCTCGACATGCACAGCCGCGCCGCCAAGAAGCACGGCACCCGTCTCATACTTCGAGAGAACCGCGGCTCCGAATAAGGCTCCACATAAATACGTTGGCGCGTCGTCGCCGCGCTGAGCGGGCAGCGACGTTGAGTTCGAACGTGGTGCGAACCGCTCGAGCGTGGAAACCGCGTACTGCCGGGGTTGCGCTCGCGCTTGCCGCCGTGGCGCTGCTCTTTGCCGCCTGCGGAAACGGCTCGGCCTCGCCGGGGGTCGCGAGCGGCGGCTCGACGACAACGAGCACCTCACCATCGAGCGCGGCTGCTGGCAACAGCGGCTCGCCTCCGAGCGTTATCGAGGCGGCCCTCAAGTTCGTTAGTAGCATGCGCACCCACGGGGTGCCGAACATGCCCGATCCGATACCGGGCGGCGGTTACAGCCGCAGCGCGTTGAACGCGGCAAACCCCAACTCTCCGCAGTTCATGTCAGCTGAGAAGCCTTGCAGGTCGTACGCGGTCGCCGCCGGTTTCGGCCACACCCCTGCTGAGATCGCCAAGCACGTCGCGCAGGAAACCGCCGAAGACGCGTGCATTCGCAAACACGGGGTGCCGGACATGCCCGACCCGAACTCGCAGGGCGAGCAGTCCTTCCCACAGGGGATCTCCCCGAGCACGACGCAGTTCCAAAAGGCCGAGAAAGCCTGCGCGTACCTCAATCCGTAACATGAACTCTCGCGTTTAATGGATCGCGGGATTTGTGTCGGAAAGTGCCTTTGACCTGGTGCGCCCCGAGGGACTCGAACCCTCAACCTGCGGATTAAGAGTCCGTTGCTCTGCCAAATTGAGCTAGAGGCGCGACGGCGGCATGTTAACGGTTCGGCCTCGCCACGCGGAAAACGGTCGCGAAGTCATCGCGCGCCGTCACGATCAGAGAGGCATACACCTCCTTGATCCCGCGATATGGATGACAAGGGCTTAGCCGCGGCGCTACCGTGCCCTTACTTCACCCACGACTAAGGGCAGAACGTGAACTTCCTCGCTCTCTTCGGCCTCACCGTGCTCGCCGGGGTAA
>JBAVUF010000156.1:0-6599 GCA_049696635.1 Acidimicrobiales bacterium
CGGGCGCGCTCGTCGACACCGATGCGCTCGTCGCCGCCTTGGAGCACGGCACGATCGCCTGGGCGGCCCTCGACGTCACCGACCCCGAACCGCTGCCCGACGGGCACCCGCTGTGGACGCTTCCGAACTGCCTCATCACTCCGCATACCGCCGACACCGTCGAGATCAACGCTCCCCTGCTCGCCGCTCGCGTCACGGCGAACGTCCGCCACTTCGGACGCGGCGAGCCGCTCGAGGGGGTAATCGACCTCGATCTCGGCTACTGAGGCAGCTTCCTGTGCGTTCGAGCGCTGTTTTCCGTACTGTTGTCGAAACGTAACCATCGGCTGACCACCGGGGTCCAATTCCTCGGCGCCGCGCCCGCCGCCACGATCTCGCAGCCAAAGGGGGCTATTTCTTGCTCGCGTTCACGTTTCCTGGCCAAGGCTCCCAACGGCCAGGCATGGGCGCACCCTGGTCGGAGCACCCGTCGTTCGAGCTCGTCGACCAGGCGAGTGACGTCGTAAAGCGCGACGTGCGCCGTCTCCTCCTCGAGTCCGACGAGGAGACACTGCGGAATACGGCGAACGCGCAACTCGCGACCTTCGTCACGAGCTGCGTCATCCTCGACGCCGCCGAACGGGTCGGCATCGAACCTGCATTCTGCGCCGGCCACAGCCTCGGTGAGTACACGGCGCTCGTCGCGACCGGTGCCCTCTCTTATGAAGACGGTTGCCACCTCGTCGCGGAGCGTGGTGCCGCGATGGCCGATGCGGCCGAGCACAACCCGGGGACGATGGTCGCCGTACTCGGCCTCGACGACGACACGGCCGAGGCCGTCTGCGCCCTCGCCGAGGGCGAAGTGTGGGTGGCGAACTACAACGCGCCGGGCCAGGTCGTGATCGCCGGCGAAAGCGAGGCACTCGAACGCGCCGTCGAGCTCGCGAAGCAGCGCGGGGCAAAGCGCGTGCTTTCCTTTCCGGTCGGGGGTGCCTTCCACACGCCGCTCATGGCATCGGCGCGCGACCGGCTACGCAAGGCGCTCGCGTCGGTGACGTTCCACGAGTCCGAACCCGAGGTCGTCGCCAACGTCGATGCGCAAGCGCACGCCGACGGCGAGGAGTTCGCCAGCCTCCTTTCCGCGCAGCTCACCGCGCCGGTCCGCTGGCGCCAGAGCCTGAACACGCTTTTCGATGCCGGCGCACGCACCTTTGTCGAACTCGGTCCGGGTGGCGTGCTGACGGGGCTCGCTAAGCGCGCCCTCGCCCACGACGACGTGATCTCCTGGTCGGTGGCGACGCCAGGCGAACTCGAATCACTCGTCGCCGTGCTGGTCGCCGCGGCGGCACCACCGCCACTGCGCGAAGAAGTAGAGCGTTACGAGATCTTCGAGCGGATGGTCGTCTCGCCCGGCACCGGTCGATTCCGCCCCGTCGAGGCGTACGCCCATGCGGCGCCCAAACTGAGTGCGGACGAGGACGAGAACGACCCGTTGCACATCGCCGTCGGCGATCTCATCGGCTGGGCCGGCGAGACCGAGATTCGTTCGGCGTTCGCCGGCCGTCTCGCCGGCTTGTTGGTGCTGCCGGGAGAGCGCGTCATGCACGGGCAGCCTGTCGCGTGGTTGCGCGCCGCGGTTGGCGCAGAAGAGGAGGTCTGATGGGAGCGGCGATCACCGGTTGGGGCTCAGCTCTTCCCGAAAAAGTCCTCACGAACGCCTGGTTCGAGGAGCGGCTCGACACGACCGACGAATGGATCGTGGAACGCACGGGCATCCGCGAACGGCGCGTCGGTGGGACCACGATCGGGCTCTCCGTGGACGCGGGTTCGGCTGCGCTGAAGCGCGCCGGACTCGAGGGATCGGACATCGATCTGCTCATCGTCGCGACGACGACTCCGGACCAGACGATCCCCGCCGCGTCCTCGGTCGTGCACAACGAGCTCGGTTGCGTCGGCGGTGCCTTCGACCTCAATGCGGCCTGCGCCGGATTCTCGTATGCATTGACGATGGCGGACGCGATGATCCGCGTCGGCGTCAAACGGGCTCTCGTCATCGGCTCGGACACTTTGTCGCGGGTCACGGACTTCGAAGATCGCGCGACCGCCATCCTTTTCGGTGACGCGGCAGGGGCCGTCGTCATCGAGTCCGGTGCGGACGATGAGCTCGTCTTGGCGTACGACCTCGGTGCCGACGGATCGGCGGCACCGCTGCTCTATGCGGAGCTCGGCTGTCCGATCCGGATGGACGGTCGCGAGGTCTACCGCCGCGCGGTGCGCGCCGAGGTCGACTCGATCACGAAGGTCCTCGATCGCGCCGGCGTCAGCTCGCAGGACCTCGCCCTGTTCGTCCCCCATCAGGCGAACAAGCGCATCATCGACGCCGTGAACGACCGCCTGAAGATCCCGAACGATCGCACCGCGTACGTGCTCGATCGAACGGGTAACACGTCTGCCGCGTCGATCCCGCTCGCCCTAGCCGAAGCGGCCGACGAGGGGCGCCTGCACGAAGGAGACCTCGTCTTGTTATCGGGGTTCGGCGCCGGCATGACGTGGGCGTCGGTGATCATCCGGTGGGGGCGCCGGGGCGTCAAGTGAGCCGGGTGGCGTTCGTCACCGGCGGGTCGCGCGGCATCGGACTCGCGAGCGCGCGTCGTCTTCAGCAGCGCGGTGATCGCGTCGCCGTCGGCTATCGCAACGCTCCACCTGCGGATCTCGGCGGCGACGGGACGTCGACACCGCTGTATCCCGTTCAGTGCGAGGTCACGGACGGCGCGTCGGTCGACGCGGCGTTCGCCAAGGTGGAGGCGGAACTCGGGCCGGTCGAGATCCTCGTCTGTTCTGCGGGCATCACCGACGACGGGCTGGTCCTGCGCATGAGCGAAGAGCGCTTCGCGCGGGTCATCGACACCGATCTCACGGCGTGCTTTCGCGCGACGAAACGGGCGCTGCCGAAGATGGTGAAGGCGCGCTTTGGACGGATCGTCTATCTCTCTTCGGTCGTATCGCTGATGGGCAACGCCGGCCAGGCGAACTACGCGGCGGCGAAGGCGGGCCTGATCGGGCTCGCCCGCTCGGTCGCCCGGGAGGTGGCGAGCCGCTCGGTGACGGCGAATGTCGTCGCACCTGGGCTCGTCCAAACCGACATGCTCGCCGAGGTGCACGACGCCCAGGTGGAGTCGCTCGTCTCCCGGGTCCCGCTCGGACGGGTCGCCCAGCCCGACGAGGTCGCGGCGGTCGTCGCCTTCTTGTGCTCGGACGACGCCTCGTACGTGACCGGCGCAGTGTTCGCCGTCGACGGCGGTTTGGGGATGGGTCTTTGAGGCGCGGACGAGGCGGACGTCCTAAGTATCGTCAAGGGGGTCCGCTGGGGACGGAAGCCGACCGGGCACCGACGAGGAATCCGACGAGGAGAAAAGCGTGAGCGACGACGCCACTTTCGAGAAGTTCAGGAACTGCGCCGTTGAAGTGCTGTCCGTGCCGGCGGAAAAGGTCGTTCCCGAGGCGAGCTTCGCCAACGACCTCGACGCTGACAGCCTCGACCTGGTCGAGTTCGTGATGGCGCTCGAAGAGGCGTTCAACATCACGGTCGACGAATCCGAGCTCGACGGGGTCGAGACCGTCGGGCAGGCGTACGACCTCGTGGTGGGCAAGCTCTGATGCCCAAATGGGCCCCCCGTCGCGTCGTCGTCACCGGCCTCGGCGCCGTGGCGAGCTGCGGCATCGGCAAAGACGCCTTTTTCGAGGGGCTCAACGGACCGCACGCCACCGACCCGCGCCGCGTCGACGACTTCGACCCCGCGGACTGGTTCGACCCGAAAGAGGCGCGCCATCTCGACCGCTTCGCGCAGATGGCGATCGCCGCGGCGCAGCAAGCCGTCGACGATGCCGGGCCGACGGAGACCGACCCGATCCGGTCCGGTGTCGTCTTCGGAACAGGAGTGGGCGGACTCGCCACGCTGCAGGGTCAGATCCAGGTTTCGATCAACAAAGGAGCGCGCTGGGTGTCCCCCCGACTTGTGCCGATGATCATGGGCAATGCGGGCGCGGCCGGCATCTCGATGCGCTTTGGGTTCCGCGGTCCCTGTGAGACGATCGTCACCGCCTGCGCGGCGGGCACGCAGTCGATCGGCTACGCGATGTGGCTCATCCGTACCGGTCGCTGCGACGCAGTGATCACCGGCAGCTCGGAGGCCGCGGCGACGCCTGTCGACGGGATGGCGCCGATCGGAATCGCCGCCTTCTCGAACATGACAGCGCTTTCCACATCTGGGAACTCGCGACCCTTCGACCGTCGCCGCGACGGTTTCGTCATCGGCGAAGGCGCGGGCGCATTGGTGATCGAGGAGCTCGACCACGCCAAGGCACGCGGCGCACGCATCTACGCGGAGCTGATGGGATCGGCGTCGACCGCCGACGCGTACCACATCACGGCGCCTGCTCCCGGCGGGACCGGGGCGATCAACTGCATGGAGCTCGCCCTCGAAGACGCCGGCATCACAACGGCGGATGTCGCGCACATCAATGCGCACGGGACGTCGACGCCGCTCAACGATCTGGCGGAAGCCGAAGCGATCGAAAAGGTCTTCGGACGACCGGGCCCCCCGGTCACCTCCATCAAGGGTGTCCTCGGACACTCACTCGGGGCAGCCGGCGCGCTCGAGGCCGTCGCCTCGGTGATGACGATCGAGCGCGGCGAGATCCCGCCCACCGCGGGGCTCGAGGAGCAAGACCCGGAGATCCATCTCGACATCGTCACCGGCGCTCCCCGGCCGTTCACACCCGGACCGGTGCTCTCGAACAGCTTCGGCTTCGGCGGACACAACGGCTGCCTCGTGTTCGGCCCGCTCAGCTCCTGAACTCCCCGTCGGCACCGGCTGACCTCTCGGTCGGTGCGTTCTCGGACGACGCACCGTGGCTTGTCGAGCGCGACGAGCTTCCCTGGCTGATCGGCCTCGACCTCGTTCGTGGCGCGACGCGCGACGAGGTGCCGCAGCTGTTGCGCCGGCGCCACTTGCCGCCTCTGCGCCGCATGGTGCGTGTCTCTGCGACGATCGGTTGGGCGGTCGGGCTCTGGTACCTGCGCGACCGTCGTCGCGGGAAGTCCGCGTCGCGCGCTGGGCTCTCCCGCCGGCTGCGGCTCGCCTTCCAACGGCTCGGCCCGACGTACATCAAGCTCGGTCAGATCCTTTCTTCGGGCGAAGGGATCTTCCCGCCCGAGCTCGTCGGCGAATTCAAGTTGTTGCGCGACCGCGTCCCGGCAGAGACCTTCGCCGACGTGCGCGAGGTCGTGGAGTCCGATTTCGGCCGCCCGCTCGCAGAGATCTTCTCGGAGTTCTCGATCCAACCCGTCGCCGCGGCATCGATCGCGCAGGTGCACCGGGCGCGTCTTGTCACAGGCGAGGAAGTCGTCGTGAAGGTCCAGCGCCCGCGTGTCTCGGCGCTCGTCCACTACGACCTCGCGGTGATGAGCTACCTCGCCCCCTTCTTGGTCGGCCGAATCCCCATCTCCGTGTTGGCGAATCCGCCCGCGCTCATCGAGCTGTTCGCAGAGACGATCGTCGAGGAGCTCGACTTCCGCCTCGAGTCAGAGAACATGCTCGACATCGCCGAGGTCCTGGCGACGACCGACCAGCGCGCGATCGTCGTCCCGCGCCCGCATCCGCGGCTGATCACGCGCCGTGTGATCGTCATGGAGCGACTCGACGGCTTCGCCTGGGACGACGTCGCATCGATGCGCGCCGCGGGAATCGATACGGAAAAGGTTCTGCACGCGGCGGTCGTGTCGCTGCTCGAAGGGGCGATGCTCTTCGGCGTCTTCCACGGTGACCTGCACGGTGGCAACCTGTTCGTGCGCGGGGACGGGCGCGTCGCGCTCTTGGACTACGGCATCACGGGCCGTCTCGACGAGCCGCACCGCATCGCCTTCTTGCGGCTGGTGATGGGCGGAACCATGAACAACGTCCGAGCGCAGGTGGAAGCGCTGCGCGACCTCGGCGCTTTGCCGAAGGACGCCGATATCGACAAGGTGATCATCGACCTCGGTCTCGAGGGACCCCCTCAAGACGTCGTCGAAATGTCTGCCGAGGAGCTCACGCGCCAACTGCGCGAACTCACGAAGCACCTCTTGTCCTATGGCGCGAAGATGCCGAAGGAGCTGATGCTCTTTGTGAAGGACATCCTTTTCGTCGACGGTGCCGTCTCCACCTTCGCCCCCGACGTCGACCTTTTGGGCGAGGTCGTCGCGATCGCGACGTACTTTGCCCAGCGCTACGGGGGGCGGATCGCTTCGGAAATCGGCATCGACCCCCGGACCACAGGTGTCGACTTGAACGGCGTGCGCGCGATGTACGGAATCTCCGCCGACACCGAACGTTTGAGCTACCGCGAGTTGCAGGCGCGTCGCGAACAGGTCAGGGAGAAGTTCGCTCGCGAGCACCGCGACCGGCGCTGACGGCATCAGACGAACGACGCAGCGCGACCGACCGGCGCGCGGCGACGCAGCACCGACGACTCTTCCCGAGAACGCGGCGACCGTGACGATTTCGACAGGTCAGTGCGTCACCGCCACCAGGGCACCTTCGCAGTTTCGGCGACGCGCCCGACCGGCTCTGCGAGCGCCT
>JBAVUF010000157.1:0-11901 GCA_049696635.1 Acidimicrobiales bacterium
CCGTCATCGAGCGCCCCTCGGTAGCGCTGCCGCCGAACGCGTTCCAGACGCCCGTTAGGCCACCGGGCGCGCGGATCCCGGCCGAGCCTTTCGCGGGTGGCGCACTGGCCGGTCGCGTCCAGTCCACGTCGACGTCGAACTTTACGGTTGCGACGCCGTCCGGCTCGGACGTGAAGGTCGACGAACAATCGTCGACGATCTATCGCCGCGACGGCAGCGCCACGACGAAGGCGTCGGTGAAGAAAGGCGTCGAGGTCTTCGTCGTCGGCACGAGAAGCGGCTCGACGGTGAAGGCGTCTTTGGTGACCATCATCACGACCGGTTCCCGGCCGTTTTACCTTCCCGGCTGACGCGAAGCGGCGGCGACGATTCAAACGGTGAGGTCGAGCTCGAGATAAAGCGCGCCCTCGATCGGGTTGTAGCGATATCCCTCGGTTTCTTCGAATCCAAGGGACCGATACAAAGCGATCGCGGCGGTCATTGACGGGACTGTGTCGAGCTTCATCTTCAGGTAACCAGCATCTTTCGCGTGCCGAACGACTGCCTCGGCGAGCGCGCGGCCGAGATGCCGACCTCTCGCGTCGCGCCTCACGTACAACCGTTTCATCTCACAGATCTGGTCATCGATGCGGCGGAGCGCGACGCACCCGTCGTCTGAGAGCAGGATCACCTCGTAGCTCCCGAAGGGATCGTCGAGTTCGTCGGCGAATCCTTGGAAACTAAGTTCGAAGTCGAGGCTCGCGGCGTACTCTCGGAACAGGGCGCGTACCGCATCGTCCTCGTCTTTTGACGCGCGATGAATGGCGTCGCGATCGTCCACCGAAACGACCATCTCCCGGCTCGGGTCCCGTCGAGATTCGAGCAATACGCTAACGGCGGGTCCCGTGCGGGGGGACGAACGCTGCTGAGATGCAGTGAAAGAGGTCGCCGATGACGCGTCTTTTGATCCTCGGCGCCGGCGGTGTGGGATCGGCCGCGGCGCGCACCATCGAGCGTTGGGGGCTTTTCGAGCGGGTCGTCGTCGCTGATTACAGCGCCGACCGCGCGGCGCGCGCGATCGGCGGCTTCCCCGAGCGCTTTCGCAGTCTTGCGATCGATGCAACCGACGAGTCGTCGATCGTCGAGCTCATCGAAGACGAACATCTCACCGCTGTGTTGAATGCCGTCGATCCGCGTTTCGTGATGCCGATCTTCCAAGCGTCGCTTCGGTCCGGGATCACCTACCTCGACATGGCGATGTCGCTTTCGAAGCCCGATCCCACCGACCCCTACCACCGACCGGGCGTGATGCTCGGCGACGAGCAGTTCGCGCTCGCCGCCGAATGGGAGGACAAGGGCACGCTCGCGCTCTGCGGAATGGGCGTCGAGCCGGGACTGTCTGACGTCTTCGCGCGCTATGCATCCGATGAGCTCTTCGCGTCCATCGACGAGATCGGCGTGCGTGATGGCGCGAACCTCACGGTCTCCGGTTACGACTTCGCGCCGACGTTTTCGATCTGGACGACGATCGAAGAGTGCCTGAACCCCCCCGTGATCTGGGATCGCGAACGTGGCTGGTACACGACCGCGCCGTTCAGCCAGCCGGAGGTCTTCGATTTTCCCGGAGGCATCGGCCCGCTCGAGTGCGTGAACGTCGAACACGAAGAGGTGATCCTGATCCCGCGCATCATCAACGTCGGCCGGGTCACGTTCAAGTACGGGCTCGGCGAGGAATTCATCGACGTGTTGAAGGCTTTGCACAAGCTCGGTCTCGATTCGACGGCGCCGATCCGCGTCGGTGGAGCCGAGGTCGCGCCTCGTGATGTCGTCGCTGCCGTGCTTCCCGATCCCGCGGCACTCGGAGAAAAGATGACCGGGGTCACGTGCGCCGGGACATGGGTGCGCGGCACCGGCAAAGACGGCCTGCCGCGTTCGGTGTACCTGTACCACCTCGTCGAGAACGCTTGGTCGATGAGAGAGTTCGGCAGCCAGGCCGTCGTGTGGCAGACCGCCGTCAATCCGATCGTCGCCCTGGAGCTCCTCGAATCAGGAGCGTGGTCGGGAGTCGGCGTCCTTGGACCGGAGGCGTTCCCGCCAAAGCCGTTCCTCGATCGCCTCGTCGAGCGCCGCGCACCCTGGGCGTTCGACGAGCGGGCGACGATCGCCTCGAACTGAGCACGCGAACGCTTCGCGTCGATTGCGAGGCCGGCGAGTGCAAGCGATGATCGTCCGATGGAGCGAACCGCGGTGGCGAGCGTGCCGAGTTCCGGCGCGCATCGTTGTGTCGTGATCGGGGGTGGTTTCGGGGGTATCAATGTCGTGAAAGAGCTCGAGCGATCAGCCGTCGACGTCACGCTGATCGATCGGCACAACTACCACCTCTTTCAGCCGCTGAACTATCAGGTCGCGACCGGATCGCTTTCGCCCGCGGAGATCGCGACGCCACTGCGCAAGATCTTCAAAGACGACAAACGGGTCCATGTCCTCTTAGGCGAAGCCACCGAGATCGACATCGTCGGGCGTCGCGTTCGCGTCGAGTTTCCCGTTCCCGGCGTCGATCCGCTCGAGGTGCCCTACGACTCCCTCGTCGTCGCCGGTGGGTCGAGCTATTCGTACTTCGGTCACGAACAGTGGCGGTCCCTCGCGCTCGAGGTGAAGTCACTCGACAGCGCGCTCGAAGTGCGCGGACGGATCCTGCAGGGGTTCGAGGCGGCAGAGTTCGAGTCGGTTCCCGACAAGCGGACCGAGTGGCTGACCTTCGTCGTCGTCGGCGGCGGGCCGACGGGGGTCGAGATGGCCGGTCAGATCGCCGAGCTCGCGAGGGACACGCTGCCCGGTGAGTTCCGTGTGGCGAATCCGGCGTCTGGGCAGGTGCTGCTCGTCGAAACGGCCGACCGGGTCCTTCCCGCGATGGTGCCTTCGCTCTCCCGGCACGCGGGGCGATCTCTCCAACGGCTCGGGGTGACCCTACTCACCTCGCACACCGTCGTCGACGTGCAAGCCGACCATGTCGACGTCGCCGCAACGGACGGCTCGACGACGTCCATCCCGACCCACACCGTCGTTTGGGCAGCGGGGGTGACCGCGTCCCCGCTCGCCTCCCTTTTAGGCGGGGCGAGCGGTGCCGAGGTCGATCGTGCCGGTCGCCTGGTCGTGGAACCCGACCTCACCCTTCCCGGACATCCCGAGGTGATCGCCCTCGGCGACATGGTGAGTGTGCGCGACGCTCGCACGGGAAAGCCGAGGGTCCTCCCCGGTCTCGCCCCGGTGGCCATCCAGCAGGGCAAGTACGCCGGTCGTCTCATCCGGGCTCGCCTCGAAGGTGCCGAGACGACCGCGTTCCATTACCGCGACAAAGGGACGCTCGCGACCATCGGTCGGGCACGTGCCGTCGCCGACATACACGGCATCCGGCTCAGCGGGTTCGTCGCGTGGGTGACGTGGCTCATCGTCCACCTCTTTTATCTGATCGGCTTCGAGAACCGGTTGATCGTGATCTCGCGCTGGTCGTACAGCTTCCTGACCCGGGGCCGCAGCACCCGCCTGATCACGGATGTCGCGTCGTTCCGCGAGGACCCGGCGCGTCGACGGGACGCGTGAGGTCTGCCGTTCTGGTGCGGTTGGACCCCCGAACGCGCAAGGCATTCGGCGCTTTTGCGGTCGATCGGGGACGTCGACGTTCGCCAGGGGAAATGCCTGAGCACCTGCTCTGCTTCGTGGTCCATACTTCACCATGTGGCCTGCACTCGATGAAACCGCGCTGCGCCTCGCTGACGAGACGGTCACGTACGGCGAACTACTCGTCATTGGAGCGGCGACGGGGCTGCTCGACGAGGCACGGACTGACACGAGTCGAGCTACACGTGTGCTGAAGGCGCCCTCGGCGCCGTTCGGCGAAGGTGAACTGCGGAGCGAAGCGGAAGCGTTCCGAAGGCGGCGCCGGTTGCACAGTGGCGACGATCTTCGAAGCTGGCTCGTCCTGCGCGACCTCGACGAAGCCCAGTGGACGGGTCACCTCCGGCGCTTGCTCGCCTTGAAATCAGGGCTAGAACCTGTCGACGACTCGATCACCGACGACGAGATCGAAAATGCGCTCGTCGTCGACCTCGCATGCGCGGGGTGGTGGGGACTTGTCGCCGACGAAGCGACGCGAATCTGGTCCGCGCAGCGCGCGCAGTCTGGTCGCGGGGAACCGCTTGAAAAGAGGGCCAACGGTGAGTCGCGCGAGCAATCGCTCGAGTCGGATGCGAAACGCATCGCAGAATGTCTCCCGATTCTTGGGGTCCTCGAGGTCGACTGGTGTGTCGGGCGCCTGCGGGTGATCGAGTCGCGCCGTCGGGCGCTCGCCGACCTCGCTGACGGGTGCGGCGAGCACGCCGCCATCGCGCGACGTGTCGAAGAGCACGCCGTCGACTGGGTCGAGTTCGTTTACGACGACCTTCGACTTCCAAATCGGTCTGCCGCAAACGAAGCCGCGATGTGCGGCCGCGACGACGGGATGTCACCAGAGGAGGTCGCGGCGCGATCCGGACGTGAGCTGGAGCACTGCATGTCGCGCCGCGACCAGATCCCGACGGGAATCGCCGCGATGCTCACCGGCGCAGTCCCAGGCGATGTCCTTGGGCCGTTCGATGAGGACGACGGGGTGCACGTCGTTTGGCTGCACGAACGACGTGCACCCTCGGCCGACGACCCGAGGACGCGTGAGGTGGCGATCGAAGAGATGCTCAGCGAGCGGCTCGATCGTGCGGCGGCGGGCAAAGCCCTCGTCGTGGGTCCGCTATGAGCCTCGCGGCGAGCGAGCAGGACGTACTGCTTCGCCTACCGCTGTTCGCACGTCTGCAACCGACGCTCGCTGACCTTGTGCTTCGGCTCTTCCGGCCGCGCGAGTTCGACTTCGGCGAGACGATCTTTTCGGAAGGGGATCTTCCGGACGGTATGTACGTCATCGCCGAAGGGTCCGTGCGCGTGCTCGTGAGCCACGAGGGGAATGAGACGACCCTCGCGCGTTTCGGTCCCGGCGAATGGTTCGGAGAGGCGGCCTTTTTGGACTCGACGACCCGAACGGCGACCGTTCGAGCTTCCGAACGCGTGCGGGTCCTCTGGCTTGACGCGTTGGTTTTCGTTTCCCTCCTCGAGCTGCATCCGGAGATTCGCGAGGCGTTCGGCGATCAAACGCGGATCCAGACGCTCCACCGGTTCCTTCGCACGCACGCCGCATTCGAGAACCTCTCACTCGAGGCGGCGACGGCGATGTTCCCGGTCCTCGAGCCAATCGCGAGCGCTCCCGGGACAGTCGTCGTGCGCCAAGGCGACCCGGGAGGCGCGATGTACCTTGTCGAAGAGGGCCGGCTCGAGGTGTCGGTCGGCGAGGACTCGGCGTCCCGGGTCACCGGGTTTCTTCGAACCGGTGACATTTTCGGGGAGAGGTCGCTCGTGACCGGCGATCCGAGGGCGGCGTCGGTACGGGCGATCTCTGACGTTCGGCTCTTGAAGCTCGACCAAAAGGACTTCGCCGATCTCGCCGCGCGCTTCAACGGTCTCGCCACCCGCGTCGAGGAGTTGGTGACATTGCGCGACGCCCAGGGCGAAGCCCGCGTGCCACTCGACATCCACCGCGAGATCCTCCCCGGAGGGTTGTCGGACTCCCCGCCCCCCGAACCGGTCGTGGCCGATACGGTTCCAACTCCGGGACGGGTAGCGAAACGCTCGTCGCGCCGACGCCGTTTCCCGTACGTCCAACAGCTCGACGAAATGGACTGCGGCGTCGCGTGCCTTTCGATGGTGGCGAAGTGGTACCGGATCGACGTGTCGATCTCATGGCTGCGCGACGTCGCGAAAGCCGGTCCGGCCGGCACGACGCTGCGGGGGATCTCGGAGGCGGGGCAGCGCATCGGACTCGAGATCGTGCCCTTCAAGGTGTCGCGCGACCGCTTGGAAGAGCTCGGAACACCGGCCATCATTCACTGGGACAAGAACCACTGGATCGTTCTCGTGCGCGTCGACGAACGCGGCGTCGAGGTGGCTGACCCCGCGATCGGCGTCTACCGGATGAGCCAAGACGAGCTCCTCGCGCACTGGGACGGCTACGCCGCGCGAATCACCCCGAGCGAGACGAAGCCCGAGGTACCCGGGAGCGCCCCGAACCTGCGCTGGTTGCGTCCGTTCCTTGTTAAGCACCGCCGTGCGATCGTCACCGCGGCGGTACTTGCCCTCGGAGCCGCGGGCGCCGAGGTCGCGCTGCCGCTGATCGTGCAGGGCATCGTGAACAGCGTCGTGAATAAAGGCTCGGACTCGACGATCGACCTGTTCGGGCTCGGAATCCTCGGTCTTGCGATCGCGGGAACGGTGGCGTCTTTGGTTCAACGGCTCGTACTCTCCGATACGAACTCGGCCTTCGACGTCGAAACGCTCGGCTTCGTCACCGAACGGTTGCTCGGCTTGCCGATGGCCTACTTCGAATCGCGTCGAATCGGCGACATCGAACGGCGCCTCTCCGGCGCGCGCGAGATCCGTCGCATCATCATCCAACAAGGCATCGAAACCTTGTCTTCTGTCCTCCAGGTGGCCGTCGGGCTCGTGATCATGTTCGTCATCTCGTGGCCGCTCGCGCTGATTTTTCTCGCCCTGTCGCCCGTTTACCTGCTCGCGATGCGCTTTTCGACGAATCGGTTGCGGCCGCTCTACGCCGGCATCGAGGAGAACATCGGTCGATACGCGTCGGATCAGATCGACCTTTTAAAGGGCATCGAGACGGTGAAGTCGACCGGAACCGAAGAGGGTCTCCGCCGCCGACTCCAATCTGGATTTGCGAAATTGATGAGCAAGACCTCGGAGTCGCGACGTGTGATCGCGCGCTACAGCGCCGTCGTCCAGCTTTTTTCGCTCGTTTCCTACGGACTGTTCGTCTTTCTCGGGGCTCTCCTCGCGCGGTCCGGGAGCATCAGTATCGGCGGCTACGTCGCCTTCACCGCCCTTGTTCTGCTCGTCACCGGTCCGCTTGTCTCGGTCCTCGACGCCTGGGACGACGTGCAGGTCTCGGCGGTCTTGTTGAACAGGATCGCCGACGTCTTGGAGCACGAGCCCGAACAGGGCTTTGATAACTCGGGGCTGATGCCCGTTCCGACCCTCGAGGGTCGCGTCCAGCTCCGCCACGTCTCGTACCAACCTCCGGGCACCGACGAACCGATCCTCTCCGACATCGAGCTTGACGTCGCGCCCGGCACCACCGTCGCGATCGTTGGTCGGAGCGGATCGGGCAAGACGACGTTGCTCCGGCTCCTCGCCGGATTGATCGAACCGACGTCGGGACTCATCTTCTACGACCGTGTCGACTCGAAGACGCTGCGCTACAAGGACCTGCGCCGGCAGGTCGGCTTCGTCCTGCAGGACCCGTATGTCTTCGCTGCGCCGATCGCGGACAACATCGCGCTCGGTGCTGAGCGGATCGACCCGGACGCGTTGCAGGTCGCGGCGCAGATCGCCGACCTGACGGAGCTCGTCGAGCGCCTGCCACTCGGATTCGACACTCCCGTCGGCGACCGCGGCCTGCCGCTGTCCGGCGGTCAGGCGCAGCGCCTGGCGATCGCACGAGCGCTCTATAACCAGCCACCGGTCTTGCTGTTCGACGAAGCGACAAGCGCCCTCGACACGGAATCGGAGGCAATCGTCAAACGGAACATCGACCGGTTGCTCGAAGGCCGTACGGCATTTGTCGTCGCGCACAGGTTGAGCACGATTCGCAACGCGGACAAGATCGTCGTGCTCGAACGTGGTCGCCTCGTCGAGCAAGGGACGCACGAAAAACTCCTGGAACGGCGCGGCGTCTATTTCTATCTCTACAGTCAACAGCTCTCTTCGACCGACGGGAGCTGATCGGCATCGCTCGTTTCCATCGCGGCTTTTGCGCCGAGGCAACGAGCCACGGCGTCGGGTGGTACACGTACTCAGTGTTGGGGGCTTCGCACGGACGCCGAGTGCACTTACTATGTCGACAACGGGTCCACAAAAGTGCCCAGAAGCGGGAGGTAAACCCGATGGCCGAAGAGCGTGACGAGAAGGAACTCACTGGCGATCTAGCAGTCGACGATGAGAGCGCAGCCGAGGTGACTGGCGGAAGAGAGTCTGCTGGAATGACGCACGAGACGGCGTCCGAGTTGGCGTCGGAAAAGACGACTTCGAGGAAGTTCACCCATCAGTGGACTAAGCATTCGAAGAGGCACGCATAGCACGGCAGGCCACCAGATCGACTCGGGATGTTCCCTAGGATCTGGGGAGGGCCAGACCTCTCCGCAGCTACGAATCGAATAGCGAAGTAAGCGCCCCTGAGGACTCAGGGGCGCTTACTTTTGTCTTCCAGTCGAACGTGCGCGCGTCCGGTCGGTGAACCATGCGTGGCTCCCATGTATCGTGCCGAATTCGTCGGTGCCTCAGCGATTTTGGCCGGCGTCGAGACCGGGTGGCTGATGGGTGGTGCTGGGTGACCGCATCGAGAGGCGGGCATGACTGAAACTCAGCCGATCGAGGACCACAATTTTCTGCGTCGACTCACTGAAGAAGAGAGGTCGAGCTTCGCGAAGAGCAGTCGTTCGAAGACGTTCGAACGGGGCGCAGTGCTCTTCCGTCAGGGTGACGCCGGCGACGAGGTGTTCATCCTTCGCTCGGGCCGGGCGAAGGTGAGCGTGCGGCGTGGGGGACGGGAAGTGATCCTCGCCGTGTACGACGCCGGAGCCCTCCTCGGGGAACTGGGTGCCGTCGACGGGAATGTGCGGTCGGCGACGGTGACCGCCCTTGAGCCCGTCGAGGTCGATGCCATCTCCCACGACGAGTTCATGGAACTTTTGGAACGGCATCCGCGAGTCGCGACGGAACTGCTTCGACTCGTTGCTGGTCGTCTCCGCAGCACCTCGTTGCGCCAGCTTGAGTTCGGCACGATGGACGCGTTGGCGCGACTGTGTGCGAGCTTGAGCGAGCTCGCCACCCGTTACGGGACCGTCCGCGGTGGCGAAATTGAGATCGATGCGCCGTTCCACCAAGGGGAGCTCGCGTCGTGGTCTGGAATTTCGCGTGAAGCCGTCGTGAAGGGGTTCCGACAGCTACGAGGTCTCGGATGGCTTGCGGTCGAGGGACGGACCCTCATCTTGCGTAACCCGGACGCCATTCGTCGACGGGCGAACCGGCCGTAGTTGCGGCTCTCTCACCGGAGTGGAAGAGGAGGACCCTCTCTGCGCGCGTCGTGACCTGTCGGCAAGTAGATCTCTGCCCGCCAGGTTCCAGCCCGTGAGGCAGGACTCAGCGCGCGAATCGCACGGAATGCCCACGCGAGGACGCGGTCGTGTGGCTCATCGTCGGGGACAGAAAGCACGAGCCCGCGTTGTGCGTGATCCTGCTTGATGCGCCAGCTAGCGGGAATGTCGAGCGTCGATATTTGCGCGCTGATCCGGCGACCAGTCGTGTGCGTAATCCCGAGGCTCACGTGGCGTCGACCGTTCTGATCCTCACGTTCTGGTATCCACGTGCACATCGTCGTGCCGGGACTTCCTCCGCCAAAGAGGGACATGAACCCAAGTGACGCGCCCTTCTTTTCGTTGGCTTTCTCGGGCATGAGGTTGATCCATCCGTCCCGAGCATCGGAAAGGAGGCTCATGTAGCCGAGGATCTCATCGGGATCTTCGACATTGAACTCGACTCGTTTGATGATTCGAACAGTCCGCGCCACGAGAAGAGTCTCGCATTCGCTCAACTGGTCCGGGCGATCGTGGCCGCGGTGGCGCTCGTCGACGCTGAAGAGGCGCTCTCGACGCGAGCGCGGGGACGTTGGAGTGTGCACGGTGACGACGCGTTCGCGGTAGGCACCGCGCCCAGCCTCCGTCCTGCGTTGCTTCATCAACGCGTGACGTTGAACTCCAGTCCCGCGCCGAACATCGAGATAGCCAGGTCCTGGCGAGGACGCAGTCTCCGCCCGGAAGGCGCGCCGGCCCCGTTACGGCCACCGGGTTTAGTCATGAAACCCGTTCCCGACTCCGGGTCTAGGTGCGATGCTCATCAAGTGGATCAACGCCTTTCGCTCGTCACGCTGGGTGTGGCCGATATCGAGCGCGCTCGGGCCTTTTATGAGGCGCTCGGATGGTCTGGAGAATCGCCAGATGGTGAAGTGGTTTTCTTTCAGATGCCGGGCATGATCGTCGCGCTCTGGGGACGTGAACATCTCGCAGAGGACAGTGCGGTCACCGACACGGGTGGATGGGGCGGAGTGACGCTCGCATACAACGCACGCTCTCCCGAGGAAGTGGACGCGGTGCTCGCCGAGGCAGAGGCCGCCGGAGCAACGATCGGGAGAGCGGGAGCAGCCACCTTCTGGGGTGGCTACTCCGGGGTCTTCCTCGACCCCGAGGGTCACCCCTGGGAGGTAGCTCACAACCCGGGCTTGACTCTCAATCCGGACGGTTCAGTCGAGCTCCATTGAGGTCGTGGGCCGGCGACGCGGTGCGTTGTTGGATGGAGGTTGAACCTCCCAAGCGCCGTCGGTGGCGATGGCTACGCTCCGCCGATGGGCGACACGACCAATGACGCTGCAACGGAACGGGACGGACGCGATCAGTCCTGGGTTGCGCCTGCGATTGATCGGAGGGAGCCTGCCCGCGAGTCCGGCGAGCGGCAGGCACTGGACGAGTGGCTGGACTTCCATCGCGACACTTTGCTGTGGAAGTGCTCGGGGCTCACTGCCGACCAACTCAAACAGCGGGCGGTGCCTCCCTCGCGACTTTCCTTGCTTGGGTTGATAAGGCACATGACCGAAGTCGAACGCTGGTGGTTTCGTATGCACGCGGATCGGCAGGATCTGCAGTTCCTTTATGACCCCGGAGACGCCGACTTCGAGGAGCTCGAAGCTGCGGACGCCGCCGCCAACCTGGCGGCCTATCGCGACGAAATCGAGGCGGCGAAGGCCGCGGTTGCGGAAAAGAGCCTTGAGGACGTGGTGCCAAGCCGCGGGGACCATCCCGAGCGCACCCGTGATGTCCGGTGGATCTATCTGCACATGATCGAGGAGTACGCACGCCACAACGGGCATGCCGACCTCATTCGCGAGCGGATCGACGGCCAGACTGGCGACTGACCACTGGCGGTCCCAGGTGCTTCAGTCGCCGTTGGACCTTGGACGTTTGTGCGTCGATCCTCCTCCTACCGAATCGAGGGAGCTCGCCGCCTTTACCGCTCGACCGCTGCCTGGCGGACTCTCTGAACCGGGCCTGGAACTCGCGGCGGAAGGGAGGGTACGAGCCGAACTGCGGCGTAGGCGCCGACCGCGACGACCAGCGTGGTCCAGCAGATCGCAGTGAGCACCGGATCCGACGCGGCGAGGGATCGTGCCGGTGGCATGTCGGCGAAACACGCAAGTGCGGACAGGCCGAGCATGATCCGCAGCGTCCAGCGCTCGGCGACCACGGCCAGCACTACGCAGCCCCACGTCTCGTACCAGGGCTCGACTACGGGTCCAAGGACCGCGAACAGCAGCAGGCTCCAGCCGAGGGCTTCGACCTCCCCCTGACCTTTCGAACGGAAGAGAAGCACGACCGAGAGCGCCGCGGCCAATCCGAGCCCGACGCCCCGTGAGATCTCGACGAGCCCCGCCGTGTGCCGTCCAACACCCAGGGCGCTCGCGGCATGGGCCACGCCCAGCCCGAGCGCCGTCACCGGGTCGAGCCAAGAGACGATCTTGCCCGGATTCGTCAGTCCGCTCAGCCAGTGCCACCCCAGATTCGAGACCGCGCTGATCAACGCCATGAGCACGACGACGATCGCCACGGCGCCCACAACACGCGCGACCCGTTGGCGCCAGTTCCCGTTCTGCCACCACCATCCGATGAAGACCGCGCCGATAAGCGCCGGGAGCTCGACCGCGGCGGCCAGGGCGCACAGCAC
>JBAVUF010000158.1:0-3388 GCA_049696635.1 Acidimicrobiales bacterium
GGTGGAGGGCGCCTGTGGTGTTGACGGAGTTGATTCGGGGCCGGTCGCGGTCGCGTCCGCCACCGCGGTACTAGGGCTCGACGAACTCGACGCGCGCCATCGGCGCCGCGTCGCCGTTGCGGATCCCGAGCTTCAGGATCCGCAAGTAACCGCCGTTGCGGTCGGCGTAGCGCGGACCAATCTCGGAAAAAAGCTTGTGGGTCATCTCCTTGTCGCGCAGGAACGCGACAACCTCGCGTTGGTTGTGCACGCCGCCCTCGCGCGCCTTGGTCACGAGCTTTTCAGCGACCGGGCGCATCGCCTTCGCCTTTGCCTCAGTCGTCACGATCGCCTCCGCCGCGATCAGCGACGCGACCAGGTTGCCGAGCATTGCCTTTTGATGCGCGGCGCCACCGCCGATTCGCTGACCTTTCTTCGGCGCGGCGGGCACGATCAGTACCCTTCGCCAGCGAGAGACAGCCCGCGCTCGTCGAGGCGCTGCAGCACCTCGTCGAGGCTCTTTTGACCGAAGTTCGTGATCGCGAGCAGCTCGGCCGGCGTGCGCTGCACGAGCTCGCCGATCGTGTTGATCTGGGCGCGCTTCAGGCAGTTGCGCGGGCGCTCGGTCAAGTCGAGCTCCTCGATCGGTCGGTCGAGGTCCGGGGAACCGCTCGTGATAGTGCCGGCGTCACCGAGCTCGAGGCCGTGCGCCTCGTCGGAGAGGTCGGCGACAAGGCTGACGAGGGCGCGGAGCGTTTGGCCGGCCGACGAGAGCGCGGCGCGCGGATCGATCGAACCGTCGGTCTCGATGTCCAAGACGAGCCGGTCGTAGTCAGTGGATTGCTCGACGCGAGTCGGCTCGACGCTGAACGCCACCCGGCGGACGGGCGAGAAGATCGCGTCGACGGGGATGACGCCGATCGTCGAGGAGTGCTTGTTCTTCTCCGCGGAGACGTAGCCCTTGCCTTGCTCGACGGTGACGTCCATCGCCAGGCGACCCTTCGCGTTCACCGTCGCGATGTGCAGGTCCGGGTTCAGGATCTCGACGTCGGAGGTCACCTTCAAGTCGGCGGCAGTGACCTCGGCGGGACCGCGCACATCGAGGCGGAGCGTGACGCGCTCTTCGGTCGCGACGGTGAGGACGAGGTCTTTGAGGTTCAAGATGATGTCGGAGATATCCTCTTTCACTCCCTGCAGGTATGTGAATTCGTGGAGGGCGTCGTCGAATCGCACCTGGGTGACGGCGGCGCCGGGGATCGACGACAGAAGGGTGCGGCGCAGCGTGTTGCCGATCGTGTAACCGAAGCCCGGGTCAAGCGGGCCGATCGAGAAGCGCTGCCGGTTCTCTTCCTCCTCGCCGATCGCTTCGACGGTGGGGCGCTGAATGATGAGCATGACGTGTGACTCCTGTAATTCGGGCGGTCGTTACTTCGAGTACAGCTCGACGATCAGCTGCTCGCGCACCTGAGTGTCGATTTGCGCGCGTTCGGGAAGCGCGCGGATGGTGAGCGAGCGCCCCGATTCATCGGCTTCGATCCAGCCGGGAACGGGGCGGTCGATCAGGTCGAGGTTCTGGCGCACCGTGACGTCGTCCTGGGCGCGGTTCGCGAGCGCGACCACGTCGCCGACACGCACACGAAAGCTCGGGATCGTGACTCGATGGCCGTTCACGGTTACAAGGCCGTGCGAGACGAACTGGCGCGCTTGGGCGCGGCTCGCCGCCCAACGGGCGCGGTACACGACGTTGTCCAGACGCGACTCGAGCATCCGCAGCAGGTTCTCGCCGGTGATGCCCGACTGGCGGTTCGCCTCTTCGTAGAGGTTGCGGAACTGGCGCTCCAAGACGCCGTAGATGCGGCGCGCCTTCTGCTTCTCGCGCAGCTGCGTCATGTACTCCGAGCCCTGACGCATACGGTCGCGGCCGTGCTCGCCCGGCGGGTACGGGCGGCGTTCAATCGGGCACTGTGGGCTTTCGCACTTCGGCCCCTTCAAGAACAGCTTCACTTTCTCTCGGCGGCACAGACGGCACACCGGCCCGAGGTAGCGGGCCAATTCGATCGACCTCCTAGACGCGGCGCCGCTTTTTCGGGCGGACGCCGTTGTGGGGAATGGGCGTGACGTCTTTGATCCCGGTCACCTCGATGCCGGTTGCGGCGATCGAGCGGATCGCCGTCTCCCTGCCCGAGCCCGGTCCGCGCACCAACACGTCGACGCGACGCACGCCGTGTTCCATCGCCCGTCGCGCGCACTGCTCGGCCGCCAGCTGAGCGGCGAACGGCGTCGACTTGCGCGAGCCCTTGAAGCCGACGTTGCCCGCCGACGCCCAGGCGATGACGTTGCCCTCCAGGTCGGAGATGGCGACGATCGTGTTGTTGAACGAACTCTTGATGTGCGCGACGCCGTGGGCGACGTTCTTCTTCTCACGTTTGCGGGGACGGCGGCCGCCCGGCTTCTTCTGTGGCGGCATCAGTGCTTCCTGATCTTCTTCTTGCCGGCGACGGTCTTCTTCGGGCCCTTACGGGTGCGGGCGTTCGTGTGCGTGCGCTGGCCGTGGACGGGGAGGCCGCGGCGGTGACGGATCCCTTGGTATGAGCCGATCTCCATCTTCCGCTTGATGTCCTGCGCGATGTCACGCCGCAGGTCACCTTCGACCTTCACGTTGGCGTCGATGTAGGTGCGGATCTTCGCCACCTCGTCGTCGGTGAGGTCACGGACGCGCGTGTCAACGCTCAAGGCGGTCGCGTCGCAGATCTGCCGCGCTCGGGTGCGGCCGACCCCGTAGATATAGGTGAGCGCTATCTCGAGCCGCTTCTCGCGCGGGATGTCGACGCCGGAAATTCGGGCCATGTCCTAACCCTGCCGCTGCTTGTGGCGCGGGTTCTCGCAGATCACCATGATCCGGCCGTGCCGGCGGATGACCTTGCACTTCTCGCACATCGGTTTGACGCTCGGTCGAACCTTCACCGCGTTGTCCTTTGATTCTCAAATCGGCTGGGCCAGTTGTTCATCGGGGGTTGGGAACTCACTTGTACCGGTAGGTGATGCGCCCGCGGGTCAGGTCGTACGGCGTGATCTCGACCTGCACCCGGTCGCCGGGGAGGATTCGGATGCGGTGCATGCGCATCTTCCCCGAGCTGTGGGCGAGCACCTTGTGGCCGTTCTCGAGCTCGACGCGGAACATCGCGTTCGGGAGCGGCTCGACGACCGTGCCCTCGAGCACGATCGCGTCCTCTTTCGGTTTCGGCAGGTTCCCCTCCTCGATGAGACTGCTGGCCTTCGGGCGCGGGCCGCGGCTAGCGCCACAGCACCGGAAGGGTGTCCCCTCGCCGCCAGCGGATTGCGGCCGTGGGGCCACATAACGCCCCGCCCCTGCCCGCGATCAAAAGCGAGCCAGGCGGCCCGAAGCAAG
>JBAVUF010000159.1:0-16999 GCA_049696635.1 Acidimicrobiales bacterium
GCGTCGCAGCCGAGCTCCATCGCGAGCGTCGCATCCGACGCGGTGCCGATGCCGGCATCGAGAACGACCGGGATCGACGCCGCCTCCGCGATCATCGCGATCGCGTGCGGGTTGCGGACCCCGAGCCCGGAGCCGATCGGCGCGCCGAGCGGCATCACCGCCTGGCAGCCGACGTCTTCCAGGCGGCGGGCGAGGACCGGGTCATCTCCGCAGTAGGGGAGAACGACGAAGCCCTCGCCGATCAGTTCCTCGGCAGCAGAGAGCAACTCGACGCCGTCTGGGAGGAGCGTTGTCTCGTCGCCGATCACCTCGAGCTTCACCCAGTGCGTTTCGAGCGCCTCGCGGGCGAGACGGGCGGTGATGACCGCGTCGCGCGCCGTGTAACAGCCCGCGGTGTTCGGAAGCAAGCGCACACCTGTTGCGCGAACGACATCGAGAACCGAGCCCTTCTGCTGCGGGTCGACGCGACGGAGGGCAACCGTGACAAGCGCAGTCCCCGAAGCGACGATCGCCCTCTCGAGGATCTCGAGATTCGGCGCACCACCGGTTCCGAAGATCAGCCGCGATCCGAGCACCTCACCGGCAACGACGAACTTGTCCTCATCGCCGCCTCCGCCCTCGATGACACGCCGTATGGGACGTTTCACGTCAGCCACCGGGCTGCGCAGAGACGATCTCGACGCGATCGCCGTTTTCGACCTCGCGACTCGCCCACAGCGCGCGGGGCACGACCGCGCCGTTGATCGCGGCGGCGCACCCCGAGGAAATCGCAGTCCACTGGCCGACGATGACGGCGAGCGTCGTCGCCCGGGGAAAGAGGCCCTCAACGTCGTTCACCCGCACCATGACGATTTCGGTGTCCGTCGCCATCAGACGGCGACCTCTCGGACGGGGCGCGCCGGCGCGAACGGTTCGCACCACGGCGGCAGCGCACCCGTCTCGGCGAGCGCCGAGACGGCTTGTCCAGTGACATCGGCGAGCAGGATGCCGTTGCGGAAGTGCCCGAGCGCGAGCACGAGCCCGTCGATCGAGGCGGCGCCGATCACAGGTTGGTGGTGCCGTGCGGCAGGGCGCAACCCGGCCGCGAACTCACTGATCTCGAGGTCTTCGATCCCCGGCACGACGTGCTGGGCGTCCCGCAAGAGACGGTAGAGGGCGCCTGCGTCGATGGAGACGTCCTCACCCTTTTCTTCCTGGGTTGCTCCGACGACGACGCCGCCGTCGTCCCGAGAGACGACGTAGACCGTCGAGCCGTTGACGAGCGCCCGGACGGTCGCGTCGGCGAAGCGGGAGCCATTGCGCGTCATCAGGCGGAGGATCTGACCCTTGACCGGCCGAATCTCGGGAACGACGCCCGATGGGAGACCGCCGATTCGCCCAACCGCGTGTCCCGCCGCCAACACGACGAGTGGTGCAGCCACGGCCTCGTCGCCGACGCGAACGCCCCGGACGCATCCCGCATCGGTGATGACCGAGTCGACGCGCTCGTTGACGATCCGTACGCCGGCAAGGTTTGCCACGTGCGCGAGCGCTGCGAAGAAGAGTCGGTTATCGACTTGGTGTTCTCCGGGCGCCCAGATCCCGCCGCGCACGCTCGGCGCGAGCAGCGGTTCGATCGAACGGAGTCTCGACGGTGCGCACCAGGTCGCCTCGAGCCCGAGCGACCGCTCGAACTCGCAGATCTCCTCGAGGGCCGCTTTGTCCGACGGGTCGAAAGCTGCGTAGATCGTGCCGCAAGAGCGAAATCCGATGCCTCGTCCGCTCTTTTTCTCGAGATCCTCGGCGAATTTCGGCCAATCCCTCGCCGCGCGCATATTCAGATCGATGAGGGTCGTGTCGTGCCAGCTCGCCTCCGTCACCGGTGCGAGCATTCCGGCGCCGATCGCCGATGCCCCCTGACCGGGCATCGGGTCGTAGACAGCGACGCGGCGACCCCGCTCGGAGAGACGCCACGCGCAGGAAAGTCCGATCAATCCGGAGCCGACGATTATTGCGTCGAAGCCCTTCACCTTGCCGAGTCTACGGAGCGGTGATCGTCGCAACGAGAGGACGGAAATCCTCGTTGGTACCGTGAGCAGCCGACGAGGAGGTGCGATGTCCGACGAACGGATCGCCGAGGTTGTGAGCGAACTCGGCGCGATCGTCGAGCGCTTGGACGAGATCGCCTTTGATGCGCTGCGTGAGGCGGTCGCGCAAGGAAGTACCTCGCGACCGGCGCTCGAGCGCCGAGCGGTGCGCGCCCGCAACGCCATCGAGCGGGCGCGCCGAGTCCTGCAAAGCGACGATGAAAAAGAAGGCGACGATTCCGAGGCGCCGTGACAACCGGCGCTGCGTTGCAAGCCATGATGTGCCGATGGAACAGCGCGAACATGATGAACGGCCCTGGGGCCACTACACGGTCGTGGAAGACGCGCCCGATCATAAGGTGAAGACGATCTCCGTCTTTCCCGGCAAGCGCCTCAGCTACCAGCGCCATCAGCACCGCGCCGAGCACTGGTTCGTCGTGCGGGGAGTGGGACTTGTCACGCTCGACGGGAATGAGATCCCCGTCGGAGCCGCCAGCGCGATCGACGTTCCGATGGGGGCGGCTCACCGCATGGAGAACACCGGCGACTCGGACCTCGTCTTCATCGAAGTGCAGCATGGGCGTTCTTTCGAAGAAGACGACATCGTCCGCCTGGAGGACGACTTCGGCCGCGTGGCTTCGTCGGAGCGCTAAAGCTAAACGCCGACCGGCCCCTCGTCGGTCGGCGGCGCCAGCTCGTTCAATCGGTCGATCAGCTGACGCAACCGGCCGTGGTGCCTGAGGTTGAACTCGAGGGCGATGCGTTCGAGCTCCAGGTGGTCGTTCGACGAGCGCTCCGCGGCGAGCGCCTCGGTACGCCAGATGCCCTTTTCCGAAGCGATGTCGGCGAAGGTATTCGAGAGTTCCTTGAGCTCCTCGCCGTTCGGCGCGTGACGGAGCCGGATCACCATCGCCTTTCCGACAAAGCGACGGGAGTGGTAGTTGCGGTGGAAGTCGAGCAACTCGCGCACCGCGGTGTCGGGGTCGTCCGTGATGCGGTACAGCGCGGCTTCGATGGCGTCGGCGAAACCACGCGCGTACACCTGCTCGTTGACGAATGCCTCCCAACCGAGCCAGTACTTCTCGCCCTTCGTCTCGACGAGGACGATGGGTGCGGGCTCGGCTTTCCCCGTTTGCAAGAGGGTCAACAACTCGAAGCACTCGTCGAGCGTGCCAAAACCGCCGGGAAGGATGAGGAATCCCGAGGACTCCTTCACCAACATCAACTTCCGGGTGAAGAAGTACTTCATCTCGACGAGGTTCCGGCTATCGGCGATCCACTGGTTCGGTTCGGCCTCGTTCGGCAGCCGGATGTTCACCCCGATCGCCATCTCCGCGCCGGCCCCTTCATTGCCTGCGGCCATGATTCCCGGTCCGGCACCGGTCACGACCATCCATCCCGCCTCGGCGAGGCGATGCGCGAGATCACGGGCGAGCATGTAGTGCGCGTCGGAAGGTGCCGTGCGCGCCGAGCCGAAGATCGTCACCTTCCGCACCTCGCGGTACGGGGCGAACACGTCGTATGCCTCGGCCATCTCGGCGAGCGCGGCGCGGGCGATCTTCAGGTCGAGCCGACCGGCGCGCCCGTGGGCGAGATCGAGCGCTGAGTAGACGATCCCCCGAATGAGGTCCCGGTCGTGGGTGACGTTTGCGTCGTCGAGGAAGCTCTCGACGAGCTCGCCGAAGGGATCGTTGGCGGGACGGTCGAGGTCGTCGAGCTTCACGACGAAGCAACGCTGAGTTGGCCCGCCGCGTCGTGGTCGACGAGCCAGATGACCGTCGGCGCGCGCACCCGTCCGACGGGTAGGTCGTCACCGCGCTGCACAGCCGAGAGGGCCGCTGCCTTTTCCGCTCCGATCACCGTGATCACGACGACCGACGCGGCCGCGATCGCCGAGTACGTGAGCGACATCCGGGGGTACTCGTTCCGACCGCTCGGATCGGTGTTCGTGATGACAAGTGTTCCGGATCCGGGTTCGGGGCCGGTCGCGCCGGGGAAGAGCGAGGCGGTGTGCCCGTCGGGACCCATGCCGAGTTGCAGGAGGTCGAGACCGCCGGCTTCTTCGAGGCACGCCTGGTAGGCCGCCGGCCCTTCCGTGCAGGACATTGCGTAGAAACCGGCGAGCTCTTTCTTCCTTTGTCCGAGCGCGTCGCCGATCGTCTTCGCGTTGGCGTCGGGCGAGTTGGGATCGACGCAACGTTCGTCGGCGAAGTAGCAGGCGATGCGTCCCCATTCGAGGTCCTCTTGAGCGAGACGACCGAAACAGCGCGCGCCGGACGACCCGCCCGAGCAGCCGAGCCGAAACGTCGCGCCGGCGTCGTCTGTTTGCAGCTTGGACGCGACGAGCCGTGCGAATTCGTCCGGCACGTCGGCGACGACGCGAACTTCGCCGAAGATCATTTCCGGCGTCGCGGGTCGCTCAGATCGTCCGCCACTTTCGACCCGCCGCCTCCGTGAGCCGATCGGCTTCTTCCGGACCCCACGACCCGGCACGATACGGCGCGAGCGGAACGGCGTCTTCGGCAAAGACACGCTGGAACGGCGCGACGATCTCCCAAGCGCGGAGGACTTCGTCGTCCCTGATGAACAGGGTCGGATCACCGACCATCGCGTCGAGCAGCAGGCGGTCGTACGCGTCGACGGTCTCTCCGGGAAACGCCTGGGAGTACAAGAAGTTCATCGAGACGTTGCGGACCCGGAACGTCGGCCCGGGAACCTTCGCGCCAAAGCACAGCATGATGCCGTCGTCGGGCTGGATGCGAAGAGTGAGGGAGTCGGCGCGCAGGTCGCGGGCGAGCTTGCCCAAGAATGGCAGGTGCGGCGGGCGCTGGAAGACAAGGACGACCTCGGTTTTGCGCTCGTGCAGCCGCTTTCCCGTCCGGACGAAGACCGGAACACCCGCCCAGCGCCAGTTGTCGACGTCGAGGCGCATGGCGACGTAGGTCTCTGTCTCCGACTTGGGGTCGACGCCTGGCTCGTCGCGGTATGCGACGGCGGGCTCGGACCCGATGAATCCTGCCGCGTATTGGCCACGCACCACCTGGTTCAGCGCTTCGTTGTCCTCGACGACGACGACCGAGCGCAGAAGCTTCACCTTCTCGTCGCGGATCAGGTTGCCTTCGACCGAGCTCGGCGGCTCCATGAGCGTCAGGGCGAGGACCTGCATGACGTGGTTCTGGACGATGTCCCGCAGCGCTCCGGCGTGCTCGTAGAACTCACCGCGACCTTCGATGCCGATGCTCTCTGCGACGAGCACCTCGACGTGGTCCACGTAACGGCGGTTCCAGATCGGTTCGAAGATCGCGTTCGCGAAGCGGAACGCGAGGATGTTCTGAACCGTCTCTTTCCCCATGTAATGGTCGATCCGATAGATCTGTTCCTCTTTGAAGTGCGCGTGCACGTCGTCGGAGAGCTGCACGGCGCTCGCCTTGTCGACGCCGAAGGGCTTTTCGATCACCAAGCGGCAGAACTCGCCGCCGTTGCCCGGTTCGTTCAAGCCCGACTCGCCGAGGCAGCGCACGACGCTCGCGAACTGGTCCGGGGGAATCGCGAGGTAAAAGACGCGGTTGCCGTGCGTTCCCATCGTCTCGTCCACCGACGCGAGCCGTTCGGCGAGCGGCGCGTATTGCGCCCCCGACGCGTGGCCCTCGATCGCGAGGTACGAAAATCGTGCGACACGCTTTTCCCACTCCTGTGAGTCCTCGAGTGGCGCCGCTGCCAGGCAGATCTGACGGAACTCGTCGTCTGACATCGGCGATCGGGCAACGCCGACAACCGTGAAGTCGTCGGGCAAAGAGCCCCTCGCAGCGATTCGCGCCAACGCGGGAAGAATCTTCCGGCGAGCGAGGTCACCTGTTGCGCCGAAGATGACGAACGCCTGCGAAGCGGGATGGCGCGCGTCCTCAGGTTCGTAGTCGTCGGATTCGGGTGCGACGACGACGTCGTCGCTGGTGATGTCCCAGACGCTCATCGTCGACCTCGATTCCCGCTCAGCTCGGCGAGCGCAGCGCGACGGCTTTCTGCGCGAGGCGCTCCTGGAGCTCGTCAAAGGACTTCGCGAACGCGGCGACGCCCTCGGATTCCAACTGCGCCGTCACGTCGTCGAGATCGATGCCGACCTCGGAAAGTTCTGAAAGTGTCGCACGCGCCGCTTGGGGATCCGCGTCCACCGTGCGGGCGAGCGTGCCGTGGTCCAAGAACGCCTCGACCGTCTGATCGGGCATCGTGTTCACCGTGTCCGGTCCGATCAGTCCGTCGACGTAGAGGAGATCGGGATAGGCGGGGTTCTTCGTCGACGTCGAAGCCCACAATGGTCGCTGCACCCGCGCCCCCTTGGCCTTCAGGGCGTTCCACCGCGGCGAGGAGAAACGCTCCTTGAAGATCTGGTAGGCGACACGCGCCTGGGCGAGCGCTGCCGTCCCGCGCAGATCGAGGGCCTTTTTCGCCCGCGGAGAGTCTGGGGACTCGTTGGCGATCGCCTCGAGACGGCGGTCAACCTCGGTGTCGACCCGGCTCACAAAAAAGGACGCAACCGACGCGACGCCCGAGAGATCGCCACCGGACTCGTCGAGATGCTCGAGTCCGGAGAGATACGCCTCGACAACGGCCTCGTAGCGATCGAGCGCGAAGATCAGCGTGACGTTGATCTTCCGGCCGGACCCGATGTTGTCTTCGATCGCGGGCAGACCTTCTTTCGTCGCCGGGATCTTTACGAAGAGGTTCGGACGGCCGATGCGCGAGTGCAGGCCACGGGCGGCTGCGATCGTCCCTTCCGTGTCGTGTGCCAGGCCGGGCGCGACCTCGACAGAGACGAACCCGTCACCGCCTTTCGAGGAGTCGTAGAGCGGCCGCAAGATGTCGAGCGCACCGGTCACATCGGCGAGCACGAGCTCCCAGTACGAGTCCTCGATCGGAACCTCCGCGCGCACGAGCTCGCCGAATTGCTCGTCGTAGTCGGTCCCTGCCTCGATCGCCTTCGTCATGATCGTCGGGTTCGAGGTCACCCCGCGGATACCGATCTGCATGAGGTCTTCGAGCCCGCCCTGGCGGACATAGCTGCGCTTCAGATCGTCGATCCACGGGCTCTGACCGTGCTCGGAGAAAAGATCGGAGAGTTTCGTCACCGCATAAACCTCCGTCAGTCGGCGCCGAAGGCGCAGTGGGGGACTTGCATTCGAGACTACGGCACGGTTCGGCGTCCCGGGACCGACCCTGTGGCCGCGAAACCTGCAAAACCTCACCATTTCGCCGCTTTCGACGGGCAGTCGAATAGTCTGCGACCGCACGAACCGTCGTGCCCGGAGGAAGGCGTGGGGCGGATCACCTCGAGAATCGGTTCCGCAGTCACTGGAGCGCTCGCCGAGCGCTTCAGTGATCTTTTCCGCCGCTACGTCCTCGAAGAAGCGCTGAAACCGCTTCGCCACCTCGGTCGGCGTCTTGCCTTCGGCGTTCTCGGCGCAATCCTCATCGGGATCGGATCGGTCGCCGCCCTCGTCGGGGTTTTGCGGGTGCTGCAGACCGAAACTGGCTCCGCGTTCGCCGGCACCTGGTCGTTCGCCCCCTATCTGCTCACGGCGGCGACCGGGCTTGCGGCGCTCGGCGGCTTCGTCGTATTTGGATTCCGTGGTTTACTCACGCGAGGATCCGCCAGAGGGTCGCGGGCGCGGCGTCGTTCCTGACCCGCGCGGGGACGCAAGCGTGCGGCCAGAGGACGCAACCGGGAGGCAAGAACCCTTTCGCGCCGGGGAGCGGGTGCTCCTCATCGATCGCCGGGGACGCCGGTACCTGATCCGGCTGAAAGAACACGCCACTTTCCAGACGCACGCCGGCGTGCTCGAGCACGACCAGGTGATCGGGCAGCCGGAAGGCTCGGAGATCGCCGCGCCACGCCGAGACCAGAGCGCAAGCGCGTCACGCCGATTCCTCGCCTTCCGGCCGACACTTGCGGACGTCGTCCTGAAGATGCCCCGCGGTGCCCAGGTGATCTATCCGAAGGATTTGGCGGTGATCCTGCTCGCGGCCGACCTGTTTCCAGGGGCTCGGGTGCTCGAAGCCGGAGTCGGATCGGGGGCGCTGTCGATGACGGCGCTGCGCGCCGGATGCGTCGTCACCGGCTACGAAATCCGCAGCGACTTCGCCGAGCGGGCGTCGGCGAATGTTCACGAGATGTTCGGCGACGACGTCTCTTTTAGCGTCGAAGCGCGCGATATCTACGAGGGCATCGGGGGAGCGGGGTTCGATCGCGTCCTTCTCGATCTTCCCGAGCCCTGGCGCGTCGTCGAGCACGCCGCCCGGGCGCTCGTTCCGGGCGGGATCCTCCTCGCTTACCTGCCGACGATCAACCAGAGCTCGGCGCTCAGGGATCGACTTGCCCACGCGCCGTTTGCCTTGGCGGAGACCTTCGAGGTTCTCCGCCGCACGTGGCATATCGATGGCCGCTCGGTGCGACCCGACCATCGGATGGTTGCCCACACCGGGTTCATTACGACGGCACGCCGCGTCGTCGGCGAAGGCGCAAACTGGCGCGATCTCGGAACGGACGATGACGACGAGGCGGACGATCCGGCCCCCTGAGCAACAACACCCGAGGTGCGCTTGCGAACGCCGGTGGTTTCGGAAGGGCGTCTATCCGAAGAACGTGCGGTGCGACATGAGAGCGTCGGTTACGACTGCTCGATGAAGATGCACTCGCCGGGGCATTCCTCGGCCGCCTCGGTCACTGCGTCGTCGAGTCCCTCGGGCACGACCACCATTCCCTGCGCGCCGCCCGGGCTATCCATCACGTTGTCGCCGTCTTTCACGTACGCGAGGCCGTCGTCTTGCAGCGTGAAGACCGCTGGACAGATTTCCTCGCAAAGGCCATCGCCCGTGCAGAGATCCTGATCGATCCAGACCTTCATCGCGCGTCGGCGCCCTTTCTCCAGGTGATGCGACGTGTTCAGCGTACCGAAGAGACGGCCGGCTCCTGGCGTTTGGGCCGCGATCCGGCAGGTCAAGGCTACTCGGACCTTAGGGCCATCAACCGGCAATTGCCGTGACACGTCGCGTCGGCTCGTCGTAGACCTCGGTGTAGGGTCCGACCGAATCGCCGGTGCCGTGAGGAGGTTGCCCGATGGCGGACCCAACCGAGGATGAACTGCGGGCGCGTGCCCTCGCCGCGGAAGAAGAAGTCGCTGAACTTCGTCACCGCCTGCACGAGGCACCCCAGCGGGTCCGCGTCCTCGAGGAACGACTCTTGGAGGTGAAGGGCCAGCTCGCGCAGGCCCTTTCCCACAACGAAAAGCTCACCTACACCCTGCAGCAGGCGAAGGAGAACATCGCCGCGCTGAGAGAAGAGGTCGACAAGCTCACCCAGGCGCCGAACGCGTACGGGACGTTTCTCGCGCTGAATGACGACGGCACGGTCGACGTATTCGCCAGCGGACGAAAGATGCGCGTCGCGCTCCATCCGGCGATCGAACCAGAGAGCCTGCAGCGAGGGAACGAGGTGGTGCTGAACGAGTCGCTCAACGTCGTACTCGCCCGTAGCTACGAGCAGTCAGGCGACGTCGTCACGATCCAAGAGATTTTGGAGGACGGAAAGCGCGCCTTGATCGTCGGGCGCGCCGACGAGGAGCGAGTCGCGGAGATCTCGGACGGTTTGGCCGGGACGCGTCTTCGCGCCGGAGATCACGTGCTGATGGACCCGCGCACGCTGTTGCTGCTCGAGAAACTTCCGCGCCCAGAGATCGAAGAAGTCGTCTTGGAAGAGGTCCCCGACATCACCTACGACGACATCGGTGGCCTCGACGAACAGATCGAAGCGCTCACGGACGCGGTGGAGCTCCCGTACCTGCATCGGGAGTTGTTCGCGGAGCACAAGCTGCCCGCCCCGAAGGGCATTCTGTTGTACGGGCCTCCCGGCTGCGGAAAGACGCTCATCGCAAAGGCGGTCGCGAACTCGCTCGCGAAAAAGGTCGGCGAGTTGAAGGGCAACGCGAACGTGCGCAGCTACTTCTTGAATATCAAAGGCCCAGAGCTCTTGAATAAGTACGTCGGTGAGACCGAGCGCCAGATTCGCCTCGTGTTCCAACGGGCGCGGGAAAAGGCTGAAGAGGGTGTGCCCGTGATCGTCTTTTTCGACGAGATGGACTCGCTGTTCCGAACGCGGGGTTCGGGCATCAGCTCGGACATGGAGTCGACGATCGTCCCGCAGCTGCTCGCAGAGATCGACGGTGTCGAGACCCTGCGCGACGTGATCGTGATCGGCGCATCGAACCGTGAGGACCTCATCGATCCGGCGATCCTTCGTCCTGGCCGCCTCGACGTGAAGATCAAGATCGAGCGGCCGAACGAGCTCGCCGCCCAGCAGATCTTCGCGAGGTACCTCACGACCGACCTGCCGCTCAGTTCCGACGACGTCATGGAGCTCGGCGGGGGAGACCCCGAAAAGGCGGTCCTCGCGATGATCGAACGAACCGTGTTCGAGATGTACCGGGCCGATGACGAGAACCGCTTCTTGGAGGTCACCTACCAAAACGGCGACAAGGAGGTCCTCTACTTCAAGGACTTCGCCTCGGGGGCAATGATCGAGAACATCGTCCGCCGGGCCAAGAAGCTCGCGATCAAGCGGGCGATCGCCGGCGATCGGCCCGGCATCCGCATGGCGGACCTCCTCGACTCGATCAAGCAGGAGTACAAGGAGAACGAGGACCTCCCGAACACGACGAACCCCGACGACTGGGCGAAGATCTCCGGCAAGAAGGGCGAGCGGATCGTCTACGTCCGCACGGTCGTCGACCGGGGGGACGAGCGCGGCGGGCGGGCGATCGAACGGGTCGGGACGGGCCAGTACCTCTGACCAGTTGCCTCCGAAGTTGACCTAGCAGGCGACCAAGCCTCCACTAGCGTCGACAGCGGTGGCCATTCCCAAGGTCTGCGGAATCGAGACCGAGTACGGCGTGCAGGTGACGGGCGTCGCCGACACGAACCCGACCTCCGCGTCCTCGATGCTGATCAACGCGTACGTCCAGGACTTGAGCGGCCGCGTCGGCTGGGACTTCGAGGACGAATCGCCAGGCCGCGACGCGCGGGGCTTTTTGCGCGAAGGGGCGGCCGCACCCGAGGTCGAAACGAACCTCGTGAACACCGTGCTCACGAACGGCGCCAGGTACTACGTCGATCACGCGCACCCTGAGTACTCGACGCCGGAATGCTCGACGGTCTTCGAGCTCGTCACACACGACCGCGCCGGAGAGCTCGTCCTGCAACGCTCGATGGCCGCCGCGCGCCGGATGCTTCCGCCCGGGGAAGCGATCGTCGTCTACAAGAACAACTCCGACGGCAAGGGAAACTCCTACGGCTGCCACGAGAACTATCTCGTCGACCGTCAGGTCCCCTTCGCGCGCATCGCCCGTCAGCTCACCGCGCACCTCGTGACCCGCCAGGTCTACACGGGTTCGGGGAAAGTCGGCTGCGAGGAGGAGGGCCGCCAACGACCCGAGTTCGAGATCAGTCAGCGCGCGGACTTCTTCGAAGAAGAAGTTGGGCTCGAAACAACGCTCAAGCGACCGATCATCAACACGCGGGATGAGCCCCACGCCGACGCACAGAAGTACCGGCGCCTACACGTCATCACCGGCGATGCGAATCTCGCCGAGGTCGCGACGTTCCTCAAGGTGGGGGTCACGGCGATCGTGCTCACTTTGGTCGAGGACGACTGGTTCCAGACCGAAGAGATCCTGCTCGCGAACCCGGTGCGAGCGATGCACACCGTCTCGCACGACGTCCAGCTCCGTGAGCCGCTCGAACTCGTTTCCGGAGAGTCGGCGACGGCGATCGAGGTGCAATGGCATCTCCTCGATCTCGCGCGCAAGTACCACGAAACGACCGGACTCGAGACGCTCGGTGACGAATCCGTCGCCCGGGCGGTGCTCGATCGCTGGGAACAGGTGCTCACCGCGCTCGAGTCCGACCCCTCGACGCTTTCGAAGACGCTCGACTGGGTGGCGAAGCTCGAACTGATCGACGCCTACCGTGCCCGTCACGACCTCGCACTCGACGATCACCGCGTCCACGCGCTCGACCTGCAGTACCACGACCTGCGTCCGGAGAAATCGTTGTTCCGCCGCCTCGAGATGGAGACGATCACCGATCTGGCCGCCGCCGAAGCCGCCGTCACCGACCCACCGAGTTCGACGCGCGCGTTCTTCCGGGGGGAATGCCTGAAGCGCTACCCCGAACAGATCGCCGCCGCGAACTGGGACTCGGTGGTATTCGATCTCGGTGACGATCCGCTGCGTCGCGTCCCGATGATGGAACCATTGCGGGGCACCGCGACTCACGTCGCTACGCTCTTTGAAAGAAGTGGAAGCGCCGCCGAGTTGCTCGATCAACTCGGCGCGTAGGGAGGAAGTCGATGGCTGAACGGGAGCTCAAGAGGCGACCAGCACCACAACGCCAAGCCGAGCAAACCGAAGAGGAACAAGAGTCTCCGCAGACCTCTGAAAAAGGCGAGAAGCTGAAGGCGGAGATCGACGACATCCTCGACGAGATCGACGAAGTCCTCGAAGATAACGCCGAGGAGTTCGTGCGCAACTACGTCCAAAAGGGCGGCGAGTAAATCGCCGACAGTAGCGAACAACTCGGCATCAGCCGCTAGCGTTCGGCTTGTGCCGCTTTATTTGTTTCCTCCGGCAGAAGACCCGGGTCCGAGCTTCGTCGATTTGCTACGGCGCGCTCACCCGGACGCGCCCTTGCCCGAAAATTCTCAGCTTCCGTTCGACGCGCGTCACGCGACGACGATTTGCGCGTTGAAGTTCACTAGCGGCGTCGTCGTCGCCGGCGACCGACGCGCGACCGAAGGAATCGCGATCGCCCACCGCGCCATCGAAAAGGTCTTTCCGGCGGACCGTTACTCCGCAGTCGCGATCGCCGGAGCCGCCGGCCCTGCGCTCGAGATGGTACGACTGTTCCAGACCCAGCTTGAGCACTACGAGAAGGTCGAAGGCGAAGTCCTCACCCTTGAAGGGAAGGCGAACCAGCTCTCCGGGCTCGTGCGCGAGCACCTGCCGATGGCGATGCAGGGACTCGGCGTTCTGCCCATGTTCGCGGGTTGGGACACCCGTCGCGAGACGGGGCGGATCTTCACCTACGACCTGACCGGCGGACGGTACGAAGAGACGGATTTCCACGCCGTCGGCTCTGGTGGACGGGACGCGAAGAACACGATCAAGCTCGGCTTCAGAGACGACCTCGATCGCAACGCCGCCGTCGAACTCGCCGTCGACGCCTTGTACCAAGCGGCGGACGAGGACGCCGCCACCGGCGGTCCGGACCCCGTGCGTGGCATATACCCGATCATCGCAACCGTCGATCGCGACGGTTTCACGAAGCTCGAGGACGCGGATGTCGCCGAGCGCTTCGCAAGCGTGCTTGCGAGCCGCGGACAGAATGCTGCAGGGGCCTCCCGATCATGACGATGCCGTTCTACGTCGCGCCCGAGCAGGTGATGAAAGACCGGGCGGAATACGCGCAGAAGGGCATCGCTCGCGGCCGCGCGCTCGTCGCCGTCGCGTACGACGACGGCGTGCTGATCGTCGCGGAGAACCCGTCACGGACGCTTCACAAGGTGAGCGAGATCTACGACCGTGTCGCTTTCGCCGGCGTTGGCAAGTACAACGAGTTCGACCAGTTGCGCGTCGCCGGCATTCGCCACGCCGATACGAAGGGTTTCGCCTATTCCCGTGACGACGTGGACGCACGCTCGCTCGCGAATTTGTACGCGCAGTACCTCGGTCAGGTCTTCACCCACGAGATGAAGCCCCTGGAGGTTGAGATCCTCGTCGCCGAGCTCGGGGTCAATGGCGACCACCGGCTGTATCACATCGCCTACGACGGGACCGTCGTCGACGAGGAGAACTGGACCGTGCTCGGTGGCGAGGCGGGCGCGATCACGGCGCGTCTCGAGCAGGCGTTTCGTGCGGAGTGGTCGTTGCGAGATGCCTTGGGTGCCAGCGTGTCGTGCCTCGCCGGACCGGACCGTCAGCTCGGCGCAGACGAGATCGAAGTCGGTGTCCTTTCCCGCTCGAACGGGCGGCGTGCATTCCGCCGCATCAACGGCGAAGAGCTCAGGGGCTTGCTCGCCGCCTGAGCCGCCAGCGCCCGAGGCCGCGGGGACGAGTTGGCGCCGCGTCTTCGTCGTCGAACACGGCCTCGACATCGTTCGCGAGCAAGACCTCCCGAGCAGATTCGAGTTGGCTTTCGGGGACGAGGATCTGTACCTCGGCGGGGAATGGGTACGGGCCGTCGCCGGTCCCAGTCATCACGGCGTCGACGCCCTCGGTCCGCAGCCGCCCGACGACGAGATGGCCCTGCACCGTGCCGACCACAGACGTCAGGTGCACCATCGGATCACGTTCATCCACCGCGCCCAGGGTATCGAGCCCACCTGTTGCCGGCCCCAGTTAGGTTGAACGGGGATGGAACGCCGCATCGTCGGACTCGAGAACGAGTACGGCGTGACGTGCACGCTGCGCGGGCAACGAAGACTGAGCCCCGACGAGGTGGCGCGGGTCCTGTTCCGCCGGGTCGTGAGTTGGGGACGCTCTTCGAACGTCTTCCTCGAAAACGGTGCCCGGCTCTACTTGGACGTCGGGAGCCACCCCGAGTACGCGACCCCCGAGTGCGACTCGGCCGAGGACCTCGTCGCGCACGACAAGGCGGGGGAGCGGATCCTCGAAAGCCTCGTCGGGGCGGCGGAGGCTCGCCTGCGAGACGAAGGGGTGCGCGGCGTCGTCTACTTGTTCAAGAACAACACCGACTCAGCCGGCAACTCCTACGGCTGCCATGAGAACTATCTGACGAGCCGACGAGACGACTTCTCCCACTACGCGCAGGTGCTGATCCCGTTCCTTGTCACCCGGCAGATCTTCGCTGGCGCCGGCAAAGTCCTCCAGACCGCTCGCGGCGCCGTGTTCTGCATCTCCCAGCGCGCCGAGCACATCTGGGAAGGGGTGTCCTCGGCGACCACGCGGTCGCGTCCGATCATCAACACCCGCGACGAGCCGCACGCGGACGCCGAGCGCTTCCGCCGATTGCACGTGATCGTCGGCGACTCCAACATGAGCGAGTACGCGACGTTCCTAAAGGTCGCGACGACCAGCTTCATGCTGCGAATGCTCGAAGACCCGTCCGTCGTCCTGCGCGACATGACACTCGAAGATCCGATCCGCGCGATTCGCGAAATCAGCCACGACATCACCTGTCGGCGCAAGGTGCGCCTCGCGAACGGCAGGGAGGTCTCGGCGCTCGATGTCCAAAGCGAGTACCTCAACCGCGCACTCAGATATGCGCGCCAGCGCGGTGCGACGCCGTCGGAGCAGAAGGCGCTCGACATGTGGCAGCACTGCATCGAGACGATCGAGAAGGACCCCTTGCTTCTCGATCGCGAGTGCGACTGGGTGATCAAGCACAACCTCGTCGAGCAGTACCGGGAGCGCCATGGCCTGACCCTCGGCCATCCCCGGATCGCACTCGTGGACCTGCAGTACCACGACGTCAGCCGCAAGCGCGGCATTTTCTACCGTTTACAGGAACGGGGACAGGTCGACCGCATGGTCAGCGACGCGGTGATCGCAGAGGCGATGGAGAAGCCCCCCGCGACGACGCGTGCACGTCTGCGCGGCGAGTTCATCCGTCGCGCGAAGGAGAGACGCCGCGACTTCACCGTCGATTGGGTGCACCTGAAGCTGAATGACCAGACTCAGCGAACGGTGCTCTTGAAAGATCCCTTCCGCGCCCACGACGAGCGCGTCGAAAGACTCATCGACTCGATGTAGATTGCGTCGCCCTCAAGAGGCTGGTTCTGATGATCGACGACGAAATCGCGCCGAGCGTGGCGATGCCCTCGCAGGATGCGCCGGCATCACCGCCGCGGAGACGACATTCGCGTCATGACGCGAAGTCACACCGGCCAGCGCACCTTCGTCGTCATGCTCGCTCGCGAAAGCGAGCCGTGGCGGAGACGATCATCGGGCTTCTCGTCGCTCTTTTGCTCGCACTCGGTGTGCGGGCGTTCGCGTTCCAGGTCTACTTCGTACCGTCGACTTCGATGGTGCCGACACTTCAAGTCGGCGATCGGATTGTCGTCGACAAGTTCCTCTTCAATTACCGCTCGGTCCGCCCCGGCCAGATCATCGTCTTCCACACGCCGCAGCTCGCGAAGACGAGATGCGACACGAGCGACGGTGATCTCGTGAAGCGGGTCGTGGCGATCGGGGGGGAGTGGGTCTGGTCGAAGGGCAACGCGGTGTACGTGAGCAACAGCGCCGATCCGGCGAGCGTCAAAGCACAAAACGAGTCGTACCTGCCAAAGGGCACGCAGCTCGGTTCGCCGATCGTCCGCCAGCGGGTGCCAAAAGACGACGTCTTCGTCCTCGGGGACAATCGCGCCATCTCTTGTGACAGCCGCGTCTGGGGACCGGTTCCCGGAAAGAACATCGTCGGCACGGTCGTCGCCATCGTCTGGCAGAACTGGCATCCCGATATTCACTTCTTCTGAGCAATCTTCGCTGCGAAAGTCCTGGTCGGAGCCGCTTGTAGACTCATCATGTGCTGGGCAACCTCGACCCCGCCAAGATCCTCGTGATCTTGGTGCTCGTGCTCGTCCTCGTCGGACCCGAAAAGCTTCCGAAGGTGGCGCGAACGCTCGGTGCGGCGTGGCGCGAGTTCGCCCGCGTCCGTCAAGAGGTCGTGGACGAGGTACGCGCCGCGCTACCCGACACCGAGGACCTGCCCCGGATCCCGCGAATCCCCTCGGTGCGCGGCACCCTCACCGGCTTCATCTCCGATGCCTCGCCCGCTCGATCCGCAGCGACCGACGCCAGGGCGGGCAACGGTTCGCGGCCAGCTGCGACTCCGACGCGGCCCGCGTCGGGCGGCGGACGAGCCGAGGT